>NZ_MEBP01000060.1:0-57304 GCF_001722075.1 Salinivibrio sp. SS2
CGCTCACCCTACTCGATGTTGGCATCAAACACGGTGTTAGCTAGCGTTTGGGCAGGGTGAGAACAAACGCAGCGCCTTGTAATGAGGATTGGGCGACTTGAATGGTGCCATCATAGCTGGCAATAATTTCATCGCACACCGCCAAGCCAATCCCCGTGCCCGGATTTAGCTGATCGGCACGCACGCCGCGCTGAAAAATACTCTCGCGATAGCACTCCGGCACGCCGGGGCCGTCATCCTCGATAGAAAGCTGCCACGCATCGCCTTTATCTTCCAATCGGATCAGCACCTGCTCCAGACAAAAGCGGTACGCGTTCTCGAGTAAATTCCCCAACAGTTCCATAAGATCGCTGCGATGAAGCGGGAGGGTGGCATCGTCAGCAAAACCACGGATCACCGTCACTGGTTTATCTCGATAGGCTTTATCTAACATGCCCGTCAGACTATCGACAGGAATGGTTAGCGAGCTGTCATCACGCTTTAGGCCGCGTTGCCCCACCAAAGCCCGTTTAAGCTGGTACTGAACCATGTCATCCATTTGGCTGACTTGCTCCAAAATACGCTTGTTCAATTGCTCGCGACTCAGGCTGTTATCATCGAGTAGGGCGTTGGTGGCCGCTAAGCGTGTTTTAAGGCTATGTGCCAAGTCGTCCATAGCGTGACGATAACGCACTTTTTGCTTTTCCCGCTGCGTGATCATCTGGTTGAGTGCTTGGGTGAGATCTTGCAGCTCATCAGGGTAATCACTGTCCAAGGTTTGTTGGCGCGATTCGGTGATTGCAATCAGCTCTCTCGCCAAGCGGCGCAGTGGCGAAAAACTCCAATGGCAGGCCGCCACAACCAGCGCAGAAGCAGAAAAGAACAGCAAACTGATGTAAAACCATGTCTCTGTTTCCAAGTTGGCGAGCTGTTGCTGTTCTTGCCCCACATTACGCAGCACATACAAATGATTAGGACTATCGCTTGGCTGCTTATCAGAAGATAGCCGTTGGGCCACCACGTTAAACCCGGCAATCGAGAGATACTGTGGCGTGGTAGCTTGCGAGGGGAAGAGGGCACAAATGTCATCCACCTCAAAGGCTTTGACATCTCGAGATGTCCATAACGTGTGATTTTCTGGGGTGCAGAGTACCGACATATAATCCGAGCTCGACGGATCAAGCGATTGGATCCACGCGGTGAGCTGGTCGGCTCGGATTAAGCCATCGCGGCTGAGCTGCGCCATCACCATCGGAATTTGCGACACCAAATCGCGCGAGTACGCCGCCATTGAGTTTTGCTGGTACAGCTTATTAATCAACGCCGCAAGGGCAATCGAAAACAGTAAAATAATACCGATCGAGGTAGCAAGCACACGGGTCCGCAACCGCGTGCGGCAACGACACAAAGCGAATTGGCCTAATTTCATGAATTACTCAGCTTGAATTTCAAAAAGATACCCTTGACCACGCACGGTGGAAATCGGGTTTTCATGACCGCTTTGTACCAGTTTTTTGCGTAAACGGCTAATCATCACCTCGATGGTATTCGGATCGCCGTCTTGGTCGTGATACAGCACATCGAGTAAGCGTTGTTTGGAGATTACTTCGCGGCTGTGGCGAATCAAGTACTCAAACAGATCATACTCAAAGGCGGTTAGCTCTAAAGGCTGGCCTTTTACCGAGACGGATTTGGCCAGCAAATCGAGCTCGATATCGCCTGCGGTAATGGTGGGCTTCACAAAACCGGCACTCCGTCGCACCAAGGCATTCAGCCGTGCCACCAATTCAGGCTTTTGAAACGGCTTCACTAAGTAATCATCCGCGCCGGCATCCAGCCCGGTCACTTTATCCTGCCAATTCGCGCGAGCGGTTAACACCAAAATAGGCAAACGCAGCCCCTTGGCGCGAATGTCGCGAATCAAACTAATACCATCTTGATCGGGCAAGCCTAAGTCAATGATTGCAATGTCATTTGGAAATTGATCGGCGTAATACAGCCCTTCGCTGGCTGTGCTGGCACAGCGCACATGATGACCCAGCTCAGTCAGCTCCGTTTTCACGTGATGACTGAGAATCGAATCATCTTCGATAATAAGCACCTGCATGCGTAACCCCTTGTGAGCAAAAAAGCGCCCAAATTGGACGCTTTCATTATATGCATAGTCGCTGAATTATTGCTGACCGAATAGAAGGTTAGCCAATAAATTACACCAGAATGATCAACAGAGTACCGGCCAAGGTGAGGATCACGTTGGCAATCGCATAGGTGCCTGCATAACCCAGCGCCGGAATGGTGCTGCGGGCATGCTCGTTAATCATATCCATCGCAGGCGCACAGGTACGCGCACCGACAATGGCACCAAACAACAACGCACGGTTCATTTTCAACACATAGGCGCCAATCAAATAGGCGATAATCACAGGGATCACGCTGATAAAGATACTGGCAATGATCACTGAAAAGCCCATATCGGCGATGTATTCAAATAAACGGCCACCGGCACTTAATCCAATGCCAGCCATAAATGTCATCAACCCCAGCTCTTTGACCATATTCAGCGCCCCTTGCGGCACATAACCAAACGTGGGGTGATTGGCGCGCAAATAGCCTAAGCTAATTCCCGCCAGCAACAAACCAGCGGCATTACCCAAACCAAAGGTCACTTGGCCGAAGGTCATGGTGATCATCCCCAGCCCAAGGCCGAGAATAAAGAAACAGCAGAACGCGAGCAGATCGGCCATTTGGCTGTGAATCGAAATAAAACCAATGCGCTCAGCCAGACCTTTCACGCGGCTTTTCTCACCGCTGATTTGCAGCACATCACCTTTATTGAGAATAATGCCTTGGTCCATCGGCATTTCCACCTGTGCGCGCACCACACGGTTTAAGAAGCAGCCATATTCTGACAGATTCAGATCGGAAAGCTTCTTCTGCGCGACGCTGTCGTTCTTTACCACAATTTCTTCTTCGACAATGCGCAAGTCGAGCAGATCGCGATCAAACACTTCTTTGCCGTTACGGAAACTGGGGTCGAGGCGGGCATGGCTATCGGGATAGCCCACCAGTGCAATCTCATCGCCTTCTTGCAAAATCGCGTCTCCATCTGGGTTCGCCAAAATGCCATTACGACGAATGCGCTCGATGTAACAGCCAGTTTGACGATAAATGCCCAGCTCGCGCAGATTGCGGCCATCAATCCACTGAATGAGTTCAGGGCCGACCCGATAGGCGCGAATAATGGGTAAATAGACTTTACGCTGCGACTCACTCCCCAAGCCGCGTTCAATGGCGATTTGCTGTGCAGAGTGCTCTAAGTTGTGGCGCTGTAACTTCGGCATCAATTTCGCCAGCACAATCAAGCTCACCAAACCGGTTAAGTACGCCATGGCATAACCGACACTGAGGTTATCGATCATCATGCCCAGTTGCTCACCCTCAACGCCCGTGAGTCCGGAATTTAGGGCATCTTTCGCGCCCACCAGTACCGGCGTTGCAGTCAGCGCACCTGCCATCATGCCGGTGGCAATGCTGATATCCAGCCCCAATTGCTCTTGGAAAAACAAGGTTAAGCCAATGGCACTGAGCAGCACAGTGAGCGCCAGAAGCAAATACGACTTACCATCGCGGAAGAAAACGCCAAAAAAGTTCGGGCCTGCCTCAATACCTACACAGTAGATAAACAGCATAAAACCGATGCTGAGCGCATCAGGCGAGAAGGTGAACCCAGCGTTACCGAAAATGATTGCGGTAAACAGTACACCGATGGATCCACCCAATTGCACATTACCAATTTTGACCTTTCCAACCGCAAGGCCCATGGCAAGTACCACAAAAAGGAGCAAAATATCGTTTTGGAGCAGGAGGTTATTGACGTCTATATTCACAGCACAAATATCCAACAGCGTGCGGAGGAGGTTAAAGTGGTGAAAATTATACCAACCTAAATCACAATTTGTTGTACAAATTTAGTGAAATAATCATTAATTTTGCGTAAAAAAGGACCAATTAACCGCGTTTGGTCAAATTAAACCAAAGAATTCACCACCGCCGAGTTTCTAGACGCCAGTGGGCACTCTCGCTAGCACCCAGCTATTGCGGCTTTCTGCCTCCCCTAAACACCGCTAAAACGACACTTTTACGCCTGCTATTTTTCCCAGCCCACATCCGCCAAACGCGACTCTCTTAACCGACCGCAAAGTGATTTTTTGGAGCGAATATCACAGAACAAGCGCTAGCTAACATTTTGGACACTAGCGCATGAAAAGGTATTTAGACATTTGGTAGGCTAAAAAGTAAACAAAAAGACAGATCGCTTACCGGATGCGGACAATCGATGGGCGGTAGCGTGGAGAAAGACTGGATAGTTAACCAGCTTATCGAGATAGAAGCCAAATAGGATGCACGCTTTCTCATCATGCATTCACGCTTTCTCAGTCCAGTAAAATAAAAGAATCTATTCATCAATGGGTTACATTACTAGGTTTGGGGATAGTGTGAATGCACCAGCCGTGATAGGCGGCATGCACACTTTCGCGGGGAAGAGACAGATAGTAATCGCGATAAATATAATTAATAACAGTTAGTTAATAAATAAAAGGCGCGTGTAACGGTTTTGGGGAAGTGAGTGTGCGCGCTAATACAATGTTAGGTGAATAATGATTACTCCTAAAATATTTTTGGAATGGCTTAGGTATGCGATTGGAAGAGTTGGTCCTGGTTATTTCGGTTTCGTCGAGCGAGTTTATTGTTATGAACTCTATCATTTTTTGAGAGTGGCAATGTATGGGTATGAGCGCTTGCACGGCCCCATTCAGAATGTGTACCTTCATTCTGAATTTGTAAAAGTTGTAATTACCGATGAAGAAGCAAGAAGATATGGAGTTTTCCCATTAGGCAATCGACGCTCTCCAGACTTTATGCTTCATGAACCGAATACTACTGATCATCAAATTGCTGCAATGGAAGTTAAAGCTACTCCTGATTTGAGTTACGCAGAATTCGTAGATGATATTGAGAAACTCTCTGAGCTAAGGAGAAGTTATAGATACGGCTTGGTCATCTTTCATTGTATTAATTCCGACCTAGGTCGGATACAACAGCACGTAACTAGAGCTCAACAAGAAGGAACTGCCCTAGACCCTGATGTCTTGATTATTGCCAAGCCTGAAAGCTATTTACCAATTCAAGAAGTATATCTTGGTGAGTTATTGTAATTCACCTAACAAGCGCAGTCACTGGGACAAAGTTTCCGCTGCGCTACAACTTTGCCCGTGCTACAAGCGTTAGGCTATTCATCATATTTGGAGACTTTATGAAGGAAAAGAAATATCAATTATTGTACCCCAGTGCGAATGGTGAAGTGCAAATTCGGACAATCGAACAAGATGGAAAAGTATTATTCTGTTTTCCCGATGTGGTACAAGTTTTGTCTAAAGACAATGTGTATTTCTCATCGACGAAAGGGAAAAGAGAGGGTTTTGCTGGTTTACTGAGCAAATTATCTACTGTTTTAAAAGATAAGCACCGAGTAATAATTCCTCTTTCACAAGCAAATGAATTTGGAGCCGATTTCGATTTTTATATTACAGAGGCTGGCTTGTATAAACTTCTGACTTACGACCAAAGTGATGCTTCAGAAAGATTTCAAGATTGGGTTTTTGAGGATGTTTTACCGTCAATTAGGCAATTTGGTTGTTATCCGTCACCTAAACAAGGTGCATCGGAAATGAGTACGATGGTTGCTTTACTTAAACAAAACGTTACGCTGCTTGCCCAAGAAATTGAAAAAAGGGAAGAATTAGAGAAAAAAGTCATGACGATCGATGATCGAGTAACTGCGATTGAGAGTGATATAAAAGATGACGAACTAATTTCAATATCTTCGTTTATAGAAAATAATAACATCACCGCAACGGATCCTGAACTATTATGGGTATGGTGTCAAAAAATAAAATTGCAATCAGGTGCCGACAGTAAAAAACCTAATGACGATGATAAATTAAAATATCGTTATCCACTTTTCGTTTTAGAACAAGCTTACGGTGAGGTTCAACGCTATCATTGAAACCATAGTCTAACAATACAAAGCAATTGACAATTATTTTGCAACTGTTCTAAGCGTTATATGCACGGGAGAGTTCAGTGGAAGAAAGAATCCGAAAGAGGGAAGTCAAAGTCTGCCCTATAGTGCTTAGAAAATCAGGAAACAATCGCGAGTTACTGCTGTTTGAACATCCATTAGCTGAAGTTCAGTTGGTTAAAGGTACATTAGAACAGTCGGATATTTCTATTGAAAGTGCCGCCTTGAGAGAGCTGAAAGAAGAATCAGGGTTATCTAGCGTATCAAGAACTCGCTACCTAGGTAGTTGGGAAAGCGGTTTTCAAAATCATTTGTGGCATTTCGTGCTTTGTGAAATAGAGCAACAATTACCGAACAACTGGAGCTTCTTTACTCAAGACGACGGCGGGCATGAATTCAATTTCTTCTGGCATAAAGTAGGCAGTCAGCCCGATTTTAAGTGTCATAAAGTATTCTCTGATGCCATCAAACAAGCGGAAATTCTGTGCATATAACACATATGAGCCCTTCTCCGGTCAATAGGCAATAGCATTCTTTTGGCTGCGCCAGCAGCTAGTGTTCTCGAACAACCAATTCGTCTGCTTTGCTCTGTCATTTCCGCCATTAAGTCATTGCTTACGGCAAACACATATAGGAGGTCTCTTACTGCGGTCTCAGCGCTGTCTGCCAATCATGCGACAGGGCCATTTCTCGTTCCCACGCTCCTGCGTGGGAACGAATTAGGGAGAATGACTTTTCCGTGGTCATTCACCGCGTGAAGAGAAAAGTGGTACTTGGAGAGATCAACGCCACAAAAAATTGAGTAGACATGGTTACCTCCGTTATTAAAGGCCGCACCTAAGTGTGTGGCAGATCTTCATGAGGGGGAGTCCATGTCATTCGTTATGTTCTCGGAGGTTTATGGAAAATTTCAAAATTAGCAGAATCCATACAAAGTCAGGTATTTTCAGGCTAACTGGAGTCATCAACGATGAAATTGATCTTAAAAGTATTAGATATATTTCTGCCGAATACATGGGAACTGACGGTTGGTGCGAACTCGATTTACAGTCAGAACATACTCAAAGCTTGTTACGAAGCATTCAAATTGAAGTGTTACAGCATCTAAGTTGAGGAAGTTTGTCTCATCTAGTAAACGTAGTTTTTAAACGGTCAGGAGCCTCATTTAGCTACAAACATAGCAAAGGCATTAAGGTGATACTGGACTTGCTCCGCTTAACCAGACAAGAATACAAACTCTTTACCTTCACGACATAACAGAAAGTTACTCAGCTTACACAAAAAAGGAAGCGTTTTGATCACCATTAGAAAAGCTAACCAAAGCGATGCGCAAGCTATTTTTGATTTAAGAAACCGAGCTATTTTAACTAAGTGTTCGGCTCATTATACGGAAGAGCAGCTTTCACTTTGGACGCAGGGTAGCGTGTCTGAGCGTTTTATTGCCGACGTGGTTGATATGTTTTACGTTTCTGAAATAGACGGGCAGGTTATCGGCAGCGGTAAGCTCAACACACAAACAGGAGTGGTGGATGCCATCTTTGTTGAGCCAGATTACAGTGGCAGGGGCGCGGCGAAAAAGATGCTCCAGTTTTTAGAGCTCCTAGCGAAAGAGCAGGGCTTGCGATTGCTAACGCTCGAATCCACGCTCAATGCAGCGCCATTTTATCGTGCATGCGGCTTTGTGGGCGATGAGATATCAACGTATCACGCTCCAAAAGGGATCCGGTTGGATTGCGTGCCGATGGAAAAACCACTCTAAACACAACATCGATAATAAGGAGCAAGGATGACTGACGTTTTATCACTGGTTTCAATCGGGTTCGCATTTTTTGTTGTCGCGGTCTCTCCGGGGCCGGCGAATATCTCCAATGCAACCATCGCCATGAGGAAGGGGCGAAAAGTTAGCCTTGTTTACGGCGCAGGGTTATCTATTGGGCTGCTTTTTTGGGGCATTGTCGCCGCCAGTGGCTTGGGTGTGGTGCTACAAGGGTCGGTATATTTACTCATGCTGCTAAAAATCGTGGGTGGCGTTTATCTTCTATGGCTGGCTTACCTTTCTTTTAAATCATCCTTTAATGCCGCCGCGTCGGTCTCAACAACCGATAGCCAAGAAGCGGGATACCGAAAATGGTTTGTTCGTGGCGTGGTTCTAAATTCCTCTAATCCTAAAACCGTGGTGGCATGGATGGCGGCTTTGTCGGTTGGAATGGGCTCAAGCAGCGATGGGCTATTTCTTGTCGCTGCGGTGCTGACTTGTATGCTGGTCGGCTTTTTGGTGAATGGGATGTACTCTCTGTTGTTTTCAATCAACGGCGTGATGAACGTCTACCAAAAAGTGGCGCATTGGGTTGAGCGAGTAGTGTCTGGGATCTTTGCGCTGGCAGGTTTAGGGTTACTGCGCTCTGCTTTTAGTCGCAATCCTGCGTGAGGCTTTACCTCAACCCAACTTGAGGGGTTAATCTGGTGCCATTCACATAAGGAGTCGACGATGACATCAGCACCCATGATTGAACAGTATTTACACCGCCTCGCGTTGAGTGAGGCGAAGGGCGTGGCACTGGTCACTGAGCTTATTGAAAAGCACTTGGCGCGGTATGCGTTTTCTAGCCTTAATGCCTTGGCAGGGCAGTCGCTTTCTTTACAGACGGATGCATTGTTTGAGCGGTTGGTGGTGAACCAACAAGGCGGCTATTGCTTTGAGCATAACAAGATTGCCTACCTTGCCCTGAAACATTTGGGGTTTGATGTGCGCAGTGTGCTGGCGCGAGTGATGCTTAATGGTAAACCTACCAATCCACGCACCCATCGTATGAATGTGCTTGAGCTCGATGGCGAGACTTATCTAGTGGACGTTGGTTTTGGCAATAAAACCCCGCGCGGCTTACTCAATATCAACCAGCGCACCTGCACCATCGGGCACGATACCTATCAAATCACGCGCAATGGCGATGTGGTGACCGTGGTATTACACGAGCCCGAGCAACCGCCATTAACGCTGTACGAGGTTGAGCTCTACGACGTAGTAGAAGCCGACTTTGAAGTGGCGCATTTCTATTCTCATCAACACCCCGAAGCCATTTTCGTCAATAACCTCGTGGTGTCGTTGATCACCGCTTCACACCAATATTTGATTCGTAATCAGCAGTTTTTGGTGTGGGATGCGGCAGGGCACCTCATGACCGATAAAAGCATCGATAGCGTCGAGTCATTAACTCAGCTTGTTCATGAGGTGTTTTTACTGCAACCACCGAAAGCGGTGTTGGAAACCGCGTTTGCACAGGTGACGGCCAACGCGGCGGTTTGAGTGAGCGGATATTAACGAGTACGTTCGTCTTGACGTACGTACTCGATGTCGTACAATTGTTTAAAAACTAATCACCGGAGAGGCGCTATGACGGGGATCACTGCCACTGAAGCGCGTAGCAAATTGTATCGGCTCATTGATGAAACCGCCGAATCGCATCAGCCCATTGTTATTGCGGGCAAACGTAACAAAGCAGTGCTGATTTCTGAAGAAGACTGGTCAGCCATTCAGGAAACACTCTATTTGCTTTCTGTACCAGGGATGCGTGAGTCAATTCGCGAAGGCATCGCCACGCCGACGGATGAATGCGATGAGGAGTTGGACTGGTGACATGGAAGTTGGTTTACACCAAACAAGCCCAGAAAGACGCAAAAAAGCTGGCTTCCAGTGGCCTAAAACCAAAAGCGCAAGAACTGTTAGCACTGATCGAAGACGACCCCTACCGTAAACCTCCTCCATTTGAAAAGCTTGTCGGCGATCTCACTGGTGCCTATTCACGCCGTATTAATATTCAACATCGCTTGGTCTATCAAGTCCTCGAGGATGAACAAGTGGTGAAAGTGCTCAGGCTCTGGAGCCATTATGAATAGTGGCTGATTCGAATCCCTTTTTCTCATTTTTTAAGGAACAAAGTGTGAAATCTATCTTCTTTTTTAATTCAATGTTGACGCCAAAACTGGTCACCGGACTGTATTGGCTGCTGTTACTGATTGCGTTGTTCTCTGGACTGGGCACTATGTTTGGTAGCTACGGTGGGATGCGGTTGGAAAACGTTGCTATTGGCCTGTTTACTATTGTTGCCGGTGCAGTAGGGGCAAGGATTTGGTGTGAGTTGATGATTGTGATTTTTAAAATCAACGAAAATCTTCAAAGTCTAAAAGACGTGAAGGAGCGTTCAGACGTGTAAATACGTTGATAGTGTTGAGTATAAAAAAGCCAGCGAGATGCTGGCTTTTTAGTAAGATTATCGGCGCCTTATTCTTGATACAGGCCGAGGTTTTCTTTGGCATAGGCTTCAAACTCGGTAAAGCCGCCAACGTGCTCTTGGTCAACAAAGATTTGTGGCACAGTTTCAACCGGTTTACCGACGGTTTTTTCCAGATCGGCTTTGCTGATACCTTCTGCGTGGATATCCACATAGCGGTAGTTGAAATCTTCACGGCTTGTTTTCAATTCTTCAGCCAAATCTTTTGCGCGAACACAGAATGGGCAGCCAGGGCGGCCAAAAATTACGACGAACATAGTCATCTCCTTTAGCGTCAATGGGTTTACTATGCCCGATCCCCGGGTAAGAAAAAAGACGAAATTACCTTTTGCATTGATAGAAAAAATCGATTGTTCTTTTTCACCGCACGTAAGGCCTTGTATGACGCGGATGGCTAACAATATGGCGGAATAGTAGGCAGAGCAGTGGTTTGCGACACCGTATAGAAAAGTGTATACCCGTATCACCTGATGTTATACCGATTAAAAGGACCCATCATGAATCCAACGATTGAGACACTGCTTTCTCACCGCTCTATTCGTAAATTTACTCAAGACGCGATTTCTTCCGAGCAATTGACCCAGATTATTGATGCGGCGCGCGCGGTATCCAGCTCAAGTTTCTTGCAGTGCACCAGCATTATCCGTGTGACGGACAAAGAAAAACGACGCTTATTGGCGGAATACGCGGGCAACCAAGCGTATGTGGCCGACTGTGCGGAATTTTTAGTGTGGTGTGCCGATTTCCATCGCCATGAGCAAATCAGTCCTAATGCCCAACTAGGTTTTACCGAACAGACGCTCATCGGTGCCATTGATAGCGCGCTGATGGCGCAAAATGCCATGGTGGCGGCAGAGTCGATGGGCCTAGGCGGCGTATATATTGGTGGCCTACGTAATCAGCCGAGCAAAGTGGCTGAGTTGTTGGCATTACCTAAACATGTGTTGCCTTTATTCGGGATGTGTTTGGGGGTGCCCGCTCAAGATCCGGAGCGCAAGCCTAAGTTGCCTGCATCTTTGTTAGTGCACGAGAACAGCTATCAAGCGATGGATGAAAAAGCGCTTGGTGAATACGATCAGCAAGTGCGCGAGTATTATCAAACCCGCACGGGGGGCAACAAAGATATGTCTTGGAGCGAGCAAATCTCGGCAACATTGGAAAAAGAGTCGCGCCCATTTATGAAGGATTTTGTGAATAAGCAGGGCTTTAGCACCCGCTAAACGCATCAAGTTTCCCTTTCATATTCACCGTGTAAAAAAGCAGCATTACGCTGCTTTTTTTATGTTTTTGGGCGCAATGTGCCTAAGTTTTCTCACTGTTTTGTTGGCTTAAAGTTGGATTTTTCCTTAATGTGCCAAAACCTATTTACATCCTTGGTATAACCCGTAATATTGCCGCGTTTTTGTGCTGTACGATCATTTTTCCTTAGGGTTGTGAGCACAGTTTTTGACTTTTGAATCATATTTTTTCGAAGTAGGGTAACTATGGAAAACAAATTGGCTAATCCAGCGCCTTTGGGGTTGATGGGTTTCGGTATGACAACCGTGCTGTTAAACATTCATAACGCCGGGTTCTTTCCGATTGATAGCATGATTTTGGCGATGGGCCTGTTCTACGGAGGCCTCGCGCAAGTGATCGTGGGCATCATGGAATTTAAAAAGGGCAACACCTTTGGCACCACAGCGTTTACCTCATACGGCCTGTTTTGGTTGACGCTGGTTGGTTTGATTGTGATGCCAAAGCTTGGCATTGCTGAGGCCAGCCCAGCCGCATTTATGGGATGGTATTTGGTCATGTGGGGCCTGTTCACCGGCTTTATGTTTATCGGCTCACTGCGCTATTGCTTCGCCAAGCAGTTTGTTTTCGGTAGTTTGACGGTACTGTTCTTCCTACTTGCCGCGCGTGATTTCACCGGCAGTGCCTTTATTGGCACCATTGCAGGCTTTGAAGGGATTGTGTGTGGTTTAAGCGCGATCTATTTCGCGATGGCGCAAGTGCTAAACGAAGAATATGGTCGCACTATTTTGCCAGTGGGCGACAAACAGCCACAGGCAGCTGTGGCGCAACACGCCGCTTAATGGCTATACCGCGTGGGCGTATAGGCTCACGCGGTTATCGTGGCTTCGCTGAGGCTTAATAGGTTAGCGCTAAGCCCAAATAAAAAGCCCGAGTTCATGACGAACTCGGGCTTTTTTATACCGTGTGAACGGTGCTTATCGCGTCAAAGACGGTTAGCACATCACCTTAACCGCAAGACCGCCTTGCGATGTTTCACGGTATTTTGCATTCATGTCTTTACCGGTTTCCATCATGGTTTCGATGACTTTATCCAAAGAAACACGTGGCTCGGAAGAGCGTTGAAGCGCCATACGAGAGGCGTTAATCGCTTTCACCGCGGCAATACCATTGCGCTCGATACAAGGCACTTGCACTTGGCCCGCAACTGGGTCACAGGTCAAACCGAGGTTGTGCTCCATAGCGATTTCTGCCGCCATGCACACTTGATGAGGGCTACCACCCATTAGCTCGGCCAAGCCTGCGGCAGCCATAGAGCAGGCAACGCCTACTTCGCCTTGGCAGCCGACTTCTGCACCAGAAATCGAGGCGTTTTGCTTATACAAGCCACCAATTGCACCGGATGCGGCGAAATAGCGCGTGTAGGTTTGCTTGTCGACGGTTTCGATAAACTTATCGTAGTAGGCCAGTACGGCGGGGATAATGCCACACGCGCCATTGGTTGGTGCGGTTACGACACGGCCACCGGCGGCGTTTTCTTCGTTGACGGCAAAGGCGAACATGTTCACCCAATCCACTACGGCCATCGGATCAATGTTGTATTTTTCGCTGGTTTTTAATTGGTTACGCAGCGCAGCGGCACGGCGTGGCACACGCAGTGGTCCCGGAAGCACCCCTTCGTTTTCCATGCCGCGGTTCATACACGCCTGCATGGTTTTCCAAATGTCAGCAAAGTAGGTATCGATTTCTTCTTGGCTGTGCATGGCTCGCATGTTAGCCATGACCAAACCGCTGATGGAAAAACCGGTTTCTTGCGTGAGCGCCAACAAGCCGTCTGCGGTATTGAAGTCGTAAGGGACTTCAACCGTTTGCATGGCAGGTTGACCGAACTCGGCTTCTTCGACAATAAAACCGCCGCCGATCGAGTAATAGGTTTTGCTCAGCACACACTCATCACCTTGCCACGCATGAATTTGCATGCCGTTTTCGTGCAAGGAGAGGTTAGAGGTATGGAAGTTCATTCCACCGTCACGCGGAAAAGCGACCACATGCCGCTGTTCGCCCAGCGGCAGTTGCTCGGTGTCTTCGACGCGTTTGACGAAGCCAGGAATCGAGTCAATATCAACGGTTTCAGGGCTGTTGCCTGCAAGGCCCATGATGATGGCGATATCGGTGTGGTGGCCTTTACCGGTGAGAGACAAAGAGCCGTAGACATCAACGCTAATCCGATCGACGTCGGTTAAACGTTGATTCGCGACGAGCTCATCAATAAAGCATTTACCGGCTTTCATTGGGCCAACGGTGTGAGAGCTGGAAGGACCTACACCAATCTTAAAAATGTCAAAAACACTGATCATGTGTCTTACCTCAGTCAATGCCCTAAGGGCAATGGATTTAGTGTTTACGCAATCCGTCCGTGGTATTGACTGTGATAACGAGCGATACCGCGCTCGTAATGAGAATCAGGAGCAGGGCAAACCCCACTCCTGATTTTTTTGGGAATCACCGCAAACATCGATGGATGCGGTTGACTGAGTCATCCCGATAGTCACCTCTATGACTATCACGCATTTTATTGCGATTTAGAAGAACAAACCGTAAAGAATGGCTGAGATTGCAATCAAACCCATGACCAATACAAAGGCGTTGCTAATTGTACCTGAATACTTCTTCATTGCTGGCACATTTTTCACGGCGTACATTGGCATAATGAATAGGATGGTGGCAATGATTGGGCCGCCAAGTGATTCAATCATACCCAGAATGCTTGGGTTTAGGGTCGCAACCAGCCAAATGGTCAGGATCATGAAGACCACAGTGAACACGTCGATTTTCTTACGGTTGACTGGTTTGTTATCGGCGCCACGCATCACTTTGACGATCAAACCGTTCAGACCTTCACGAGCACCTAAGTAGTGACCGAAGAACGAAGAGACGATAGCCACGAACGCGACGATAGGACCTAGGTACGAAATGAATGGGCTTTCGTGCTTGTTAGCGAGGTAAGAAAGAATCGCGATGTTTTCTGATTTCGCCGCTGCCAGATCGGCAGGGGTCAGTGACAGCACGCAAGAGAACACGAACAGCATCACGAAACCAAGCAGCATACCTGCCGCACGCAGCAAGATTTGCGCAGATTTCTGCTCGGCATCTTTACCGTGGTCACGGCTTTGTGCCATTGAGAACGCTGAAATCGCAGGGCTGTGGTTAAACGCGAAGACCAACACTGGGATAGAAATCCAAAGAGTGATGGTAAAGTCACCAACGGAAGGGACTTGTGATAGCGCCGCCGTGTTCCACTCTGGGATCAGGTACAGCGACATAAACAGCAAGATACCGACCAGTGGGTAAACCAAGAACTGGGTCACGCGTAGCATGATTTTCTCACCCAGCAGCATGATAGCCATCATACCGAGGATCAGAACCAGTGACAGGATCACGCGTGGCGGTGAGGCCATACCTAGCTGGTTGACTAAGAAAGAATCAACGGTGTTGGTGATACCGACGCCGTAGATCAACACGATAGGGTAAATGGCAAAAAAGTAGAGCAGGGTGATGATCTTACCCGCGGTCGCGCCAAAGTGTTCTTCAACCACTTCGGTGATATCGCTGCCGGGCTTCTTTGACGATAGGACAAAGCGAGATAGGCCACGGTGGGCAAAAAAGGTCATAGGACCAACAAGCAGGGTCATCACTACGAGCGGCCAGAATCCGTGCATGCCGGCGTTAATTGGCAAGAACAGGATACCTGCGCCTACCGCTGTGCCAAAAAGAGAGAGCGCCCAAGTTGTATCTTGTTTGGTCCAGCGCAGGCGCGATGTCGCACTGGTACCTGTGGTCGAGGTCGTTTGCATAACAATACTACTCACATTGTGTAGGGGAACAGAAATCAGGGATGGCGAATTCTGGCGATTTCCACGTAGAAAACCAAGAGCTGGATCGCTATATGAAAAAGATAGGCGAAACTATTGCACCAAAGTGTGATTATAATCACCTAACGTGACGGGATCCGCCAAGATTATCGGCAAAAGTGTCAAGTTTTTTGTTGGTTGAATAAGCACCAATGTGCACTAAAAACAGTACTTATTGCATGGTTTTTGCGGTTATCTTGAGCAAGAGACATGTAATGATAATTGCGTGACCAGCGCGCGCAAAAGTTGTGCTGTTGCACCCCATATTAACCGGTTTTGATGATAAAACGCGGCAACTGGATGCCATTGTCCGTAGAGATAGAAGGATTGTTCGCGGATATGGCCGGGTTGGCACAGAGTATCAAGAGGCACCTCAAAACATTCGGCTACTTCGTTGTCATCCAGTATCGGTTGGTATTGGGGATCCACCCATGCCAGCACCGGATGAATGTAGTAACCGGTGACGGTGGGCAGAGGACAAAGCTCGCCAATAATGTGTTCGCGGCCAACCTGAATGCCGGTTTCTTCCCACATCTCGCGGGTTGCAGTCGCGATGTTGTCGCAATCGACCGTTTCGCGTTTACCGCCGGGAAAGCTCACTTGGCCCGGATGATGCTTTAAATGATCGGCGCGGCGGGTCAAAATCAACTGAATACCGTTGGGGCGCGCCACTAAGCCGATCAGTACCGCTGCCGGTTGAAAGTCTAATCCGCGTAGAATGCGGGGGGCGAGTCGAACGCGGTTAAGAATACGATTGTCGTGACGTGCCAGTGGGCTGAGGCTAAAGCGTTGGAGAATGTCACCCGGTTGCAGTGGTGTACGCGTTTTTCTCTCTCCTCGCTCCCAATGCTGGGGCACCGCCGGTGACAAGCTCTCTTGGCTGGCGGCAATGTGGCGACTGTTTATTGTATGATCGCTGAAATAAGCAGGGGTTGCAGCCACGTGCTGCAAAGGATGGTCGATAAACAGTGGGTTATGATCGAGCCCATATTGTGGCGCTGAGGCAGGTGCTCCCTCACCTTGGCTTGAGGCACGTATGGATGCCGCGAAGCGGTGTGATGTCCACGTTTGTGGGGGAGCAATCTCTGTCATAACAACCTCTCTTTATTCCTGCCGCTTACCCATCAGACTGTGCTAGAACGGGCAGGATACGACTGACCTTATCGAGTGTTTCTTGATATTCCGCGTCGGCTTCACTGTCGGCAACCAATCCACCGCCTGCCCAGACATGGAGCTGGCCTTGATGCCCCACCAAGGTGCGGATGGTGATGCTAGAGTCCATTCGGCCACAACGACTGAGGTAGGCGAAACTGCCGCAATAGACATGACGTCGGTGCGGCTCAAGCTCTTCGATAATTTCCATGGCACGCACTTTGGGGGCGCCGGTTATCGAACCGCCCGGAAAGGCGGCGCGTAGCAGTTCAAGCGCACTTTTGTCCTCGGGCAGGGTGCCGGTGACCGTGCTGACCAAGTGGTGTACCGCAGGAAAACTCTCTATATCAAAGAGTTTAGGCACAGAAACGCTACCTGGCGAGGCGACACGACCGATATCGTTACGTAACAAGTCAACAATCATCAAGTTTTCCGCCCGATCTTTGCTGGCTGATTTCAACGCGTGGGCACTGTCGGCATCTTGTTCGGGGTCGCTAAAGCGTGGTCGGGTGCCCTTAATGGGCTTGGTTTCGATATGTTTGTCGTGTACGGATAAAAAGCGCTCCGGCGAGACCGAGAGTACTGCACTGTCTGCTAAGCGGATAAATCCAGAAAACGGCGCGCCATTGCTGGTGGCGAGTTTGCGGTAGGCTTGCCACTCGTCGCCTTGATAGCGTGCGCTAAAGCGTTGGGCTAAGTTGATTTGATAGCAATCGCCGGCATGCAGGTAGTCTTTGACCTTGGCGAACTTCGCGGTGTAATCCGCTTCGCTCATGTTGGCTTGCCAGGTTTCGGTGAGCTCGAATGGTGTGGTTTGCGGCGCCTGCTGGCGATTAAGCCATGCCCAACGTGTGTCACTATCCGGTGCAATTACGACTGCCGTTTGCTGGTGGTGATCCACAATCAGAGCCCAATCATAAATCCCCACGGCCATGTCAGGCACATCGAGCTCATCACGAGCAATGACGGGCAAGGTTTCCACACATCGGCCTAAATCATAGCCGAAATAGCCCAGTGCCCCGCCAATAAAAGGCCAAGGCTCGATAGCGTCGATATCAGGGAGTAGCTGCGCTTGAAGTGAACTTACCCATGTAAATGGATCGTCGATGTGCGTTTGGGTGTCGCCACTGGCGGTGTAATGGGTGGTAACCTGACCGTTTCGCGCCGCCACGGTGGCAAGAGGATCGGCGACCACAATATCAAAACGACTGTCCGGGTGGGTACGGGTTGCCGAGTGCAACAGCATGGCCCAAGGCTGGTGGGCAATGTTATTAAACAGGGTGAGGGCCAAGTCCGTTGCGTAAGGAATCGGTGTAGTGGTCAGCATAGTGGCGTTTTGTGGCTGCATTCTTCTTTTTTGTGATCACGATTGATGCGCTGTATGGCGCGAGAATAGCGCTAAGCGTATCATAGCAAGGCCTTTTCCGGCAGACGCACACTGAATAAACCCGCCGAGGTCATGTAAACCCGCGGCTTCTATAATCACAGGGTGTGCGTGCTCAACAGACGTAACGATAATAACGAGGGGAAGGCTCCCCCACACTGGATACCCGCTTTGGGTCCTGCAAATGACACCAGAGGCAATGATGACCACAATTAAACAGCAAGACGTGATCGAAAGTGTTGCAGATGCCCTGCAATATATCTCTTACTACCATCCCCTTGATTTTGTTCAAGCCCTAGAAAAAGCCTACCACAAGGAGCAAAGCCAAGCGGCGAAAGACGCTATTGCACAAATTTTGATCAACTCCCGCATGTCGGCAGAAGGGCAACGTCCGATTTGCCAAGATACCGGCATTGTGACCTGCTTTGTCAAAGTGGGTATGGCGGTACAGTGGGATCGCCATGATATGACCGTTCAGCAGATGGTTGATGAAGGCGTACGACGCGCATACACCAACCCAGATAATCCACTGCGTGCCTCTGTGGTCGCCGATCCTGCGGGTAAGCGCCAAAACACTCGCGATAACAGCCCAGCGGTGGTTCACATTGATATGGTGCCGGGCAATACGGTCGATATTCAAATTGCAGCCAAAGGGGGCGGCTCAGAAAACAAAACCAAGATGGTGATGCTCAATCCGTCGGACGATGTGGCCGAGTGGGTGGAAAAAACTTTGCCTGCAATGGGCGCGGGCTGGTGTCCTCCGGGGATGTTAGGTATTGGTATCGGCGGCACGGCGGAAAAAGCGGCGGTGTTGGCGAAAGAGTCGCTGATGGAGCACATTGATATTCAAGAGCTTATCGACCGTGGTCCAAGCAATGCCGAAGAAGCGCTACGTCTCGATATTTTCAATCGTGTGAACAAGTTAGGTATCGGTGCACAAGGGCTTGGCGGTTTAACGACTGTGGTTGACGTAAAAGTGAAAACGGCTCCCACGCATGCTGCCTCAAAACCTGTGTGTTTGATCCCCAACTGCGCCGCGACTCGCCATGTGCACTTTACGCTTGATGGGACTGGGCCGGCGGACCTGACTCCACCGAAATTGGAAGAGTGGCCGCAAGTGACGTGGGAAGTGGGCGACAACGTCCGCCGCGTAAATCTTGATACGGTCACCAAAGAAGATGTGCAGAGCTGGAAAACCGGGGAGACTGTCTTGCTCTCGGGCAAAATTCTGACCGGGCGTGATGCGGCGCATAAACGTATTCAAGAAATGCTACGCAATGGCGAAGGATTGCCTGACGGGGTCGATTTTAACGGCCGCTTTATCTATTACGTCGGCCCTGTGGATGCGGTTCGTGATGAAGTTGTCGGTCCGGCTGGGCCAACCACCTCAACACGTATGGATAAATTTACCGACATGATGCTCGCCGAAACCGGCTTGATGGGCATGATTGGTAAAGCCGAGCGCGGTCCAGCGGCGGTAGAATCGATCAAAAACCACAAAGCCGTTTACTTAATGGCTGTTGGCGGTGCTGCCTATCTGGTATCGAAGGCGATTAAGAAAGCGCGCGTGGTGGCGTTTGAAGATCTGGGTATGGAAGCGATTTATGAGTTTGAAGTCGAAGACATGCCGGTGACCGTCGCGGTTGACTCGCAAGGGCAGAACGCGCACCAAATTGGTCCGGATACATGGAAAGTGAAAATTGCGGAAATGGACAGCTAGTCGCTAGTCTGTCATGAGCAGCAATAAAAAATGCGCCAATTTTGGCGCATTTTTTTTAACCGTATCACCACGCGTATGCGTTAGGCGACTTCCTCTTCGTCGAGATCGAATGAGGCAGCAATCAGGTTACGCGTGTATTCGTGTTGCGGGTTATGGAAGATTTCTTCTGGCGTACCCGCTTCCATCACTTTCCCTTTTTGCATCACCATCACGCGATCAGACAGGGCTCGAACCACACTCAAATCATGGCTGATGAACAGATAGCCGATGTTGTGGCGTTTCTGAATATCTTTCAGCAAGTCGATGACGGTCAACTGGACGGAGCGGTCCAATGCTGACGTTGGCTCATCAAGCAGAATGAATGCTGGGTTGAGGATCAGGGCACGCGCAATCGCGATACGTTGACGCTGGCCGCCTGAAAACTCATGCGGATAACGGTTAATTGCAGAGCTATCAAGGCGTACTTCATAAAGCGCATCTTTGACGCGGTCAAGGCGTTCTTTTTTACTCAGCTCAGGGAAGTGAGTACGAAGACCTTCGGCAACAATTTCCCCCACTGTCATACGTGGCGATAGCGACCCAAATGGGTCTTGGAACACCATCTGCATATCACGGCACAGTGCTTTATTTTCACTGTTTTTAATGTCATGAATATCCTGACCTTTAAAGCATACACGGCCTTCTGCTACGGGAAGAAGGCGCATGATGGCACGGCCGAGTGTGGATTTACCGGAACCTGATTCACCCACAATGCCCAGTGTTTCACCGCGGCGTAGTGACAAGCTAATGTTACTCACCGCTTCAAAATAGCGCTTGTTACCGCCAAAGAAATCGGCGCCCAAGAAATATTTGATGGTGACGTTATCCACCGACAACAGGTTTTCTGCGTCCTCTCGGGGGGTTTCTTTGCGACCGCGAGGCACTGCATCAATCAGCATCTTGGTGTAATCTTCTTGCGGGTCTGCAAACAGTGCTTGGGTTTCGTTAGTCTCTACCACTTTACCTTTACACATCACCACAACACGGTCAGCAAGGTGTTTGACCACACCTAAATCGTGTGAGATGAACATGATCGCCATGCCCATTTTCTTTTGTAGGTCGCCGATCAGGTTCAATACCTCGGCTTGCACGGTTACGTCCAATGCGGTGGTCGGCTCGTCGGCGATCAGCAAATCAGGTTCGTTGACCAGCGCCATCGCGATCATGATCCGTTGCAACTGACCGCCGGAGAATTCGTGTGGATACTTTTCAAGTGCGCCGGTTGGGTTAGGCAGTTGTACCAATTTAAGCAACTCGATAATGCGCTCTTTGGCTTTCGCAGGTGTGGTGCGGTGGTGGCACTGAATCGCCTCGGTCAGCTGTTCACCGACACGCATGTAGGGGTTCAGTGAGGTCATCGGTTCTTGGAAGATCATGGCAACGCGATCGCCGCGCATGGCTTGCATCTGCTTGTTGGAAAGGCGTAACACATCGGTGTCGTTAAACGAGATTTGCGAGTCTGGTTTGACGATGGCGTTGTTGGGGAGCAAGCCCATTACGGCACTGCTGGATACGGATTTCCCCGAGCCTGACTCACCGACAATGGCGAGTGTTTCGCCGGGCATGATGTCAAAGCTGACGTTTTTTACAGCATCAACGATGCCATCGTTCGTGGTAAATGACACGCTTAGATTATTGACACTAAGCAGTGGCTTAGAAGCAGATGAAGACATCATCACCTCACTGGTTGATTATTCGACGTCACTCGCCAGCCCAAGGTTATTGTGCAAAGCGTTAATGCATTGCACGTATTACTCGATAAAGGGCTAGCGCTCGATTGTTAGAGATTAAGCGAGTGGGGGTGCCACTTGCTCTGGTTCAATCATGTTGGGTTGATATTTGCGAGCCAAGCTCAACAACATATCCCCTAGATGCGGATATCAGCCAGCTGGAGCGACTCATTACCCATTCAGGGAAATGAACAGCTTGCGCCAGTGGAAGAGGTAGGATACGAGTGCCGCGATAACCGAAATGCGCTTCAGGTTACCTCTCCTTGCGAACACAGCTTTTCAACATAATCAGATGTTGATACCAAGCAGCGTGAATATCCATATATCACCCACACAATATACGATTCGGATATAAAAGCAAACTGTTATTAACTGCAAGATTTACCATGTCAGACTTTGAACTCACAGACAAAATCACGGCTTTTAGCGTTCGCGATAGTCAATAATCAGGAGGATAAGCAAGGTTTGGGTTGTTTGTTTTGTGGGCGCCGTTGGGCAGGAAGGCTCAGACATCGGGCGTATAAAAGGCGTGCGAATCGTGCAATTCGCACGCCATGTCAGCTTAGCTGCGATCGAACTCTAAACGTGTCGCGTAGCGCTCGTCACTATGCTGGCCGTGCTCGAATGCCACTTGACCGTTCACAATCGTCATATCGATGCTTGAGCCAAAGGTATGGCCTTCGAACGGTGACCACTGGCATTGGTAGAAGAGGTTGTCTTTACCGACCGTTTGCGTCTGGTTGAGGTCTACCAGCACCAAGTCGGCCCAATATCCTTCACGGATAAAGCCACGCTCTTTCACCTGATAACGCACCGCTGGCGCGTGTGAGACTTTTTGCACCACCAAAGGCAAATCGAAAATACCACGATGATAAAACTCAAGTGCCACTTGAAGCGCGTGCTGAACAAGTGGTAAGCCTGCTGGCGCTTTAAAGTAACTGTTTTGCTTTTCTTCAAAGGTGTGAGGGGCGTGGTCGGTGGCAATCACGTCGATCACACCGTCTTTCACCGCTTTGATCAGTGCTTGTTGGTGATGGGCTTCTTTGACGGCTGGATTACATTTGATCAAGGTGCCCTTGGTCGCGTAGTCATCACGGTTAAAGAATAAGTGATGCACACAGGCCTCAGCGGTGATCTGCTTTTGCTGAAGCGCTTCGAGCGTTTTCGCGGGCTCAAACTGATACAGCTCATCTTCAGTGGTCAAGTGCAGCACATGTAGGCGTGTACCGTGTTTTTTAGCGAGATTGACCGCCAACTGGGATGATTTTAGACACGCTTCTTTGGAGCGAATATGCGCGTGGGCATCAATCGGTACGTCCTCACCGTATTTCTCGCGATAAATGTTCTCGAGTTCGGTGATCATCGGGGTATCTTCGCAATGGGTTGCGATCAAGGTTGGGCAATCGGCGAAGATAGCGTCAAGGGTGTCAGGATCATTGACCAACATATTGCCGGTGGAAGCCCCCATAAAGACTTTAACACCACAGGCACTGTTCGGATCGAGGCGACGAATTTCATCAATGTTGTCGTTGGTCGCGCCCAAATAGAAGGCATAGTTAGCGTGGCTGGATTGAGACGCACGTTGATACTTTTCTTCTAAAGCGTCGAGTGTGGTGGTAGGGGGGTTAACGTTGGGCATCTCCATATACGTGGTGATACCGCCTGCGACGGCCGCTTTGGACTCGGTCGCGATGGTTCCCTTTTTCGGGAATCCCGGCTCACGGAAATGCACTTGGTCGTCAATCATACCGGGCAACAAATGTTTGCCTGATGCATCAATCACACGGCAGTCCGCCGCGGCAGGGGCACTAATATCGCGGGCAATCTGAGAGATTCGGCCGTTTTCGACCAGCACATCGGTCTCAACAATTTGTCCTTCGTTGACGACAGAAGCGTTTTTAAATAGCAGGGTGGTCATGTTGTCATCCTTACATGTAAAGGCGTCGGCGCTATAGTAGCGCAAACGATTACCTGATTCAGCCCTTGATTTTACAAGGTGATATAAACATCAATTAACACAAGTTTGACCAAATTGTCGCATGCAACTGCGCTGTACATATTGCCCTTGGCAAAGGGGTACCGCATACTTGGCAGGGTTTATATTTATAAAAGGGAGCACACCATGGCGGAAGAAACCATCTTCAGCAAAATTATTCGTAAAGAAATCCCCGCAGATGTTTTGTATCAGGACGATTTAGTCACTGCTTTCCGTGATATTAACCCGCGTGCGCCTGTGCATATTTTGGTGGTACCAAACAAACTGATCCCCACCACCAATGATGTCAATATTGAAGACGAGTTAGCGTTAGGTCGTATGGTGACGGTGGCGAAAAAACTGGCGGCTGACGAAGGGATCGCTGAAGACGGCTACCGTTTGATCATGAATTGCAACCAACACGGTGGCCAAGAGGTGTACCATATTCACATGCACCTAGTAGGCGGACGCGCGCTGGGCCCCATGGTGGTGAGTTAACCACGGCAAAGTCGACGATGGTGTGAATGATGTGTAAAAATCAAATCCAAATTTTGATGATTGCACTTGCCTTGGTGTTGGCGGGCTGCGCAGGGAGTCAGTCGACTGACCTGCGCATTGCGCCACACCAAACCGTGGTTTTTGCCGATCCAGAGCTGGCGACGTCGCTATGGGTTAAAGAGACGATGGTTCGTCGTACCCCAAACGGAAATCAAGCATGTGTGTGGTTAGAAAATACGTCTAGTCAACCGCAAACCATGCAGTATCGCTTTAGTTGGTACGATAGCCAAGGGCTCCAATTATCGACCTCTGCGGCGTCTTGGCAATCTGTGACCATTCCTCCCCATACACAGCGCGATATTCATGCGCCGATACCTGATATCAAGGTTTCGCAGTTTCGTTTAGCCGTCATGCAACCAGAATAATCCCCTTGTTTGTTGGCACTTTTTCACGCTTTTCTGGTCTATTCATTTTTTATTTACGGAGTCATCTCTATGTCCGCACGCTGCGCATTGACGACCGCTTTACGTAAGCCAAATGCATTGGTAAAAGCATTATCGATGGGGTTATTTGTTGTCACAGTTGCAGGCTGTGCACCTCGCACGCAGCCGATTTATCAGCCGTCGGCTCCACAAGAAACCACCGTGCAGCACGGGGCGGTGCATGGCAGTTTTAACCAAGCCATGCGCGCCGCGGTGCAATCCTTAATGCGCAGTGAAACCCTGAAAGGCGTCCCTGTGACCTTGGTGCAACCGCTACAAAATCTGACTGACGGTTATATAGACACTGTCGGTGTGTCAAAACAGTTAGAACAAGGCCTTGCTGGGCAAGGGCTGATTGGAACGGTCTCAAAGGCGCAAGTCGACGTAGTTCGTCAGTCGTTAGGTTTGGGTGAGGGACAGGTTCTCATTGATCCGACTACAGTGATGCAATATGGGCGCTTACTGGGAGCACAGTATCAGCTTGGTGGCAAGGTCACGGGGCAAGAAGAGAAAACCTTATCACTGCAGCTGATGGATTTGACCACAGGTGTGATTGAATGGCAGGACACTCAACGTTTTGTCAGCCGTTAATCTTTCCCCCGCGTTAAAAACTTTACTGGAAGCGGCGCTGTGTGAGCACTATTCAGCGCCCGTTTCAATTCAGCGTGTTACCCCACTCGAAGGGGGCCTGACCAACCGCTGTTTGCGGATTGATGACTCACAAGGGGGACGCTTTGTGTGGCGGCCCCGAAGTCAGGTGAGTGACGCTTTTGCGATTTCTCGGTCGCGCGAGGCGGCTGCGCAATCACTGGCTGCTACCTATCAGCTTGCCTCGGCACCCGTTTGTCATTTGTCAGACGGGCTTTTGGTCCCTTGGGTGGAAGGTGATCCCCTTGATCCGCATTCAGTTGAGAGCCGAGCGATCCTAATCGAGCTGTTGGTACGTATCCATTCAATGGAAGGTCGTTTGGATACACAAGATGTCCGCACCCAATGCCAACATTATGAGCAGCAGTTGGCCTTGGCAAAGCAGCAAACACTCAAGCAGCTGCGTGACAGGTGTCAATGGCAATTACCCACAGAACCGCTCGCACCTGTGGTATGTCATATGGACTTGGGTAGCTATAACGTGGTTATTCAGCCAAATGGTACGCCCTGTGTGCTTGATTGGGAATATGCCCGATTAGGCAGTGCGAGTTTGGACATTGCACTTTTTTGTCGGGCAAACGGCTATACACCGGCACAAGTCGTGTCCGATTATTGTGCGTTACGATGCATCGATGACTCGGCACCGGTGCGCCAAGCTGTAGAGGCATGGCTGCCCTTTGCTGATTATCTCGCGCTATGCTGGTATGAAGTGGGCGCATCATTGTATGGGCTCAACACTTACCAAGAGCAAGCACAGCGGTTATATCGCCAACTGGCGGGAATGGATGAATGATAAGGAGAGTTGCAATGGCTAGGTCGCGTTTTCGCTATGGCTTGATAGGGGGCTTATTACTCGTCCTGACGGGTTGCACTACCGAGCTTGCATATAACACCTTGCCGTTTTGGATTCATTACTACATCGATGACATTGTTAACTTACGCCCCGAGCAATCTCGCCAAGTGAAAGCAGACCTTGACAAGATTCAGCAATGGCATCGAACCCATGAGTTACCCGCGATAGCTGAACGCTTAGGACTGATCGCCACCCACAGTACCGAGCGACATACAATGGCACAATTGCGTGACCATCAAGAGGCGGTAAAAGCGCGAATCCACGCGACGCTACAGGCGTTTGTGCCCGCAACGGCCCGTTTACTTGATAGCTTTGATGACCAGCAAGCTCAGGCGCTCACTCAGTGGATGGAAGACGAGATTCAAGAGGCATCCGAGCGACGTGCAAAGCGTTCTAAAGATGAGCAATTTGCCTATCAACGTGATGATCTCGAGGAAGATACGGAAGAGTGGATTGGCAGCGCCGCGCGTCATCAACAGCCCTTGTTTGTCGAAATGGCAGAGTATCAGCAAGCGGCGATGCCAACGTTTCGTCAGGTGCGAGAGCGCTTAGTTAGCCGCCTTTTTGCGATTATTAAAAATCGACAGTCAATCGACACTGAGGCCGCGTTGTCAGAGTGGGTGGATGATGTGGTGGCATGGCGAGCAGGGCCGGAGACGGAAACCGAAATGGCTATCTATCGTTCACGTCGGTTAGATTGGTTGTTGCGCCTTGATCGTAGCCTTGATGAGGATCAGCGAACTCAACTGGTCGATAACCTTATTGAGTGGCAAACACGCCTGAACGAGATGAGCCGTTAGTCTTTTTAGTCTTCCCTCGGCCCGGTAGGGTTTGGGCGTTGCTGTATGCATCAAATCACCTACCTCATGGTTACGCCAAATACCCTGATTATTTTTAGGGTGATCTTGCTCATTTTCCTGTCTGGATGGCTATGCTATTGATAGGGGTCACAGCTTTGCGATAACCAAGGATGGCTTTCCATGATCTTATATCTCCACGGTTTTGATTCAACCAGCCCAGGCAACCATGAGAAAGTGTTGCAGCTCCAATTTGTTGATGACGACGTGCGCACCATCAATTACAGCACCATGCATCCGAAACACGATATGCAGCATTTGCTCAAACAAGTGCAGACGCAGCTAGACGCGAGTCAGGATCCCAATCCACTGATCTGCGGCGTTGGCTTAGGCGCGTATTGGGCAGAACGGGTAGGTTTTTTGTGTGGGATCAAGCAGGTCCTGTTTAATCCGAACTTATATCCGCACGAGAATATGACCGGCAAAATTGATAGGCCGGAAGAGTATGAGGATATTGCCACCAAGTGTGTGGCAGACTTTCGTCAACGCAATCAACAACGAGCATTGGTGGTGTTATCGCGAGAGGATGAAGTCCTCGACAGTCGCCGCAGTTATCAAGTGTTGTCACCTTTCTATCCTGTCCGTTGGGATGAAACGCAAACTCACAAGTTTAAAAACCTATCGGCACACCTCAACGCCATTGCGGATTTTAAAAAGCAGCCCGCACTCCACACTTAATCGTTTCCCCAGTCGTAAAGCGGGTCTTTGTGCACTGGGGCGCGTCGAATTGACCGAATAAACATCAACAGCGCCTCAGAGCGATGTGAGATCAATAAAACAACAAATGAGATCGCGTATCACTTGTATTTATATTACAGAGCCGGATTCGGCGTATAAATACTTGGAGCCGTTATGTTGGTTGATCTTACACCGTTCGATGAGACGATTTTGGGCACGCATACCCCAGACCCATTGCGTTTTGCCTTCCCGCCGAAAAAACACGCCCACGCGGCGACCCATCAAACGCCTTTACCGCTCGAACAAGGAGTGGCAGCTGTTACACAACAGCTTTTATCACTGCCAGCGCAATCTGGACCACGATGCTTATACATCCATGTGCCATTTTGTCGAGTGAGGTGTACTTACTGTCACTTTTTCCAACATGCGGCGAGCCGCACACTGATTGATAGCTACTTCGCGGCTTTACTCAAAGAGCTTGGTATGAAAGCGGCGATGCCATGGACCCAAGCGCAGCCTTTTGAGGCGGTGTATGTCGGTGGGGGGACACCAACTGCGTTGTCGGCAGCGCAATTACAGCAATTGGGTCAAGAAATCCGTCGCCAATTTTGGCTCACGCCCGACTGCGAAATCACCCTTGAGGGGCGAATCAATGGCTTTGATGATAATGCGTTCGAGCATGCGCTTGATGGGGGATTTAACCGCTTCTCGTTTGGGGTACAGAGCTTTAATACCCAAGTCCGCCGCGCGGCAAAACGTTTAGATGATGGTGACACTGTGCGTGAGCGTATTCACGCATTAAGTGCCAGTCAGGAAGCGACGATTGTGGTGGATTTGTTGTATGGCTTGCCTTATCAAACGGCTGAGATCTTTAGGCAAGATGTGGCCGACTATCTGCAAACCGGCGCCAATGGCATTGATCTCTACCAGCTGGTGGTGGCGCCAAATACGCCGATGCTGCGCATGGTCGAGCAAGGGAAAATGCCACCGCCGGCGACCACGGCAGAAAAAGCTAGCTTATTCGCGCAAGGCGTTAGTTTGATGGACCAACACGATTGTCGACGACTCAGTGTCAATCACTGGGCACGTAATCAACGTGAGCAAAGTCGTTACAACCGGCTCGCCAAGCATGGTGCCGATATTTTACCACTAGGGTGTGGTGCCGGTGGCAGTATTGACGGGGTCGGGATCATGCAGCATCGCGAGCTGGCATCCTATCTCGATGCAATGCAAACCAACACCATGCCGATTGCGCGCGTTGTAGACGCTGTGGAGCATCGTCGAGTGTATGATGCTATCAAAGCAGGATTAGATATGGGTGTGCTTCACGCGGATACATTACCGCCTTGGCAAGGGATGAGCGTGTTTCAGTATCTCTCGCCGTTGTTCGCGGTCTGGCAGCAGCGTGGATTGGTAACATTATGTGAAAATAAATTACAGCTTACTCTTGCAGGTCAGTTTTGGTCCGTAACACTTGCGCAAGCCTGCATTTATGTCTTGCAGTCACTCTAACTATTAGAATTAAAGTTCAATTAGTTATCTGAAGCTACCTTTGCTTCGAAGAAAAGTGTACGAAAAGGGCGAAATTTCACTTGTCTTGGCAACAGATTATGGTGTTTTATTTCATCATGTAAAAGGCGGCCGAAACCGAATCTATGCTCGAAGTAGGCGACGTTTTCCGGCAAAATAGACTAAGCGCTGATGCAACAAACTAAAACAATGAAAGCAGCGCGCACGAAACAGATTGTAATTTGATTACTGGCCCAACCCCCATTTTTGTCAGTGACTATATAAGTGGCTGATGTGTAAGTTTTTAATTAGGTAAGGATGTAGAAGTGACCAAAATTATCGTTGTCGGTGGCGGTGCAGGCGGGCTAGAGCTTGCAACCAAACTGGGCCGAACGTTAGGCCGCAAGCGTCGTGCAGAAATCACCTTGGTAGATAAGAACAGTAGCCATCTATGGAAGCCATTGCTTCACGAAGTGGCAACTGGCTCAATGGATGAGGGCGTTGATGCTTTGAGCTATCGTGCTCATGCCAAAAATCACGGGTTTGATTTCCAAATGGGGACCTTGTGGGACATTGATCGTGACCAAAAAGTGATCACCTTGGCGCCCATGTACGATGAAAATAACGAACTGTTGATGCCGGAGCGTGAGCTCGAGTACGACATCTTAGTGATGGCGATTGGCTCGACCTCCAACGATTTCAACACGCCGGGCGTTCGTGACCATTGTATCTTCCTCGATAACCCTAAACAGGCTCACCGCTTCCGCGCGGAAATGAACAACGAATTCTTGCGTTTGCATGCAAAACACGGCCAAGGCAGTGTGGATATTGCGATTGTGGGCGCAGGGGCAACCGGTGTTGAGCTATCAGCAGAGCTACACAATGCCATCAAAGAGCTGCGTAACTACGGTTTCCGTGATTTAGATAGCTCGAAACTGAACGTGACCTTGGTGGAAGCCGGTGAGCGCATTTTGCCAGCGCTGCCTACTCGTATCTCGAGTGCTGCGCACCAAGAGCTGTTGAAACTGGGTGTCACCGTGAAAACCAATACCTTTGTCACTAAGGCAGACGATCAAGGCTTGGAAACCAAAGAGGGTGAGCGTATTCACGCCGATATCATGGTGTGGGCTGCTGGGATCAAGGCACCGGACTTCTTGAAAGATATCGCGGGCTTGGAAACTAACCGCATTAATCAATTGGTCGTGAAAAACACACTTCAGACGTCGCGTGATGACGATATCTTTGTGATTGGTGACTGTGCAGCTTGTACGCAAGCCGACGGCAGCATGGTACCGCCACGCGCCCAGTCAGCGCACCAGATGGCAAGCCGCTGCTTTAGCAACATTGTTGCTAAATTAAATGGTCGTGAGCTAAAGCCGTATGTGTTTAAAGATCATGGCTCACTGGTCTCGCTCAGCCGCTTCTCTACGGTAGGTAGCTTGATGGGTAATCTGACCAAAGGCTCAATGATGATCGAAGGGCGGATTGCTCGTGTGGTATACATCTCTTTGTATCGGATGCATCAGATTGCATTGCACGGTTACGTGAAAACTGGCTTGATGATGTTGGTAGGACGGATCAACCGCGTGCTACGTCCAAGTTTGAAGCTGCACTAAACACGTGTGAAGCTGCGCTAAAACAGCGTATAAACCCCAAGACCGAGGCTTGCCTCGGTCTTTTTTATTGTTCGAATTGGCGCATTTCTAGTTGCCGCTTGACGTGAAAGTCGTCACAATAGCGCCGTAATCAAGATTATTGATATCACTTCTAGAGCAACCCTCCTGACGCCGAGTTTTTCTCATACCACGATATTGATATTCATGACCCTAAGTGATGGGCCATGCGGCCCGTGACGACATTTTTTATTTATTGAGATCAATTAATGAGTTTCTCCTCTTTAGGACTATCTGCACCACTATTGAAAGCCGTGCAAGAGCAAGGCTACACCACACCTTCACCAATTCAGGAAAAAGCGATCCCTGCGGTGATTGAAGGACACGATGTCATGGCGGCCGCGCAAACTGGTACCGGTAAGACCGCGGGCTTTACCTTACCGATTTTGGAGCGTTTGCAGGCAGGTAAACGTGCTCGCCCCAACCATGTACGTACCTTGATCCTGACGCCAACGCGCGAGCTTGCTGCGCAAGTGCACAAAAACGTGGAGCAATACAGCCAATACACGTCGCTCAGCTCAACCGTGGTATTTGGTGGTGTGAAGATCAACCCGCAGATGATGAAACTTCGTAAAGGCGCTGATGTGCTGGTAGCAACACCGGGACGCTTGCTGGATTTGTACCAGCAAAATGCCGTGCGCTTTTCTCAGCTTGAAGTGCTGGTCTTGGACGAAGCCGACCGTATGCTTGATATGGGCTTTATTCGTGACATTCGTAAGATCTTGGGCTTGCTGCCGGCTAAGCGCCAGAATTTGCTGTTCTCCGCCACGTTCTCGGATGAAATTCGCCAACTGGCGAAAGAGCTAGTCAACAATCCGGTTGAGATCTCAGTCAATCCTGCGAACCAAACCGCGACTGGGGTCGAGCAATGCATTTATCCTGCGGATAAAAAGAAAAAAGCGCCGATGCTACTATCACTGATTGCCGATAATAATTGGCAGCAGGTGTTAGTGTTTAGCAAAACCAAACATGGCGCTAACCGTTTGTCGCGCTATTTGGAAGAGTACGGTGTCAGCGCGGCGGCGATTCATGGCAATAAGAGTCAAGGCGCGCGAACGAAAGCGTTAGAGAAATTTAAAACCGGTGAAGTACGGGTGTTGGTTGCCACTGATATTGCCGCACGAGGGATCGATATTGCTCATTTACCGCAAGTGGTGAACTTTGATTTACCCCATGTGGCAGAAGACTATGTTCACCGTATTGGTCGTACTGGTCGCGCAGGCGCTGTGGGCAATGCGGTGTCTTTGGTTTGTGCGGACGAAGCGAAAGATTTGTTCGCCATTGAACGCCTCATTAAACAGGTATTGCCTCGTCATACTCTAGCGGACTTTCCCGTCACGAATCCGTTGCCAGAGTCGAAATTGGATACGCGTCCGATAAAGCCAAAGAAACCGAAAAAGAATAAACCGCGTCAAGATGGACAGCGCTCTGGCGATAACGCGCGCGGACACAAACCGGTGGGTAAAAATCGACGTCATACCGATAGCGCAGGCGACGGTAAGTCACGTGGTACCGGCAATCGCCCACCACGCACGCGCAGCGATAGCAACGGCGCGAACAAGCCGCGCCGAGCGCGACCCGCTGCAGCAAAAAACAGCGCATAACCTAGACGCTGTGTACTGAGCATAAAAAAACCGGCCACTTCGCCGGTTTTTTTATTACATGATCTTAGCAAGCTGTACGAGTACTTTATCAATCGCGTCACCGATTTTAGCAACATGCTCAATCGTCTCTTCCGCCTCATCAATCACTGCTTGCGCTTGGCGGGCATGGGCGATGAGGCGATCAAACGCATCAGCGTCTTGTTCAAATTGCTCACTGTGCGTGGCAATCACGGTGGTGTGGTACAGGTAAAGTTTTTCGCCGAGTTGTTCTCTTTTCCGCTGTAAAGGTGCGAGCTTGGGGCCAATCAGGGTTTGGTTTAAAAAGCGATCGAGGCTGTCGTAATTTGCCTTGAGCAGATGGTAGCTGGCGTCTTTCGGGCTCATGGCTTATTCCTCCAACTGATTCTGAAAGTCTTTGAGTGCATCAAGATGCTGTTTAGTCGTTTCTATAGCGCGACGCGCCCCTTGCAAAGAAGCGGTGTTATCGATGGTGAGCGATGTGATGATGGCATCGTGCATGACCAGATAGTCCGATAGCGTCAAGTCTAGCTGTGCAAACTGTGTGTCTAAGTTGAGCAGGACCTGCTTGGTACGGTAAGCCTGTCGGTATGCTTCAAGGCGATCATCATAAGATGTATGCAGTGTGATACAGCGCATTTCCTTGCTTTGCTGGCAGCTATTGGGGTTATTTAAAAGCTGCAAGCGAATCGATAAGGCCTGGTCGAAAGAGACGCGTGTGGCCATGTTCCAATTGGGTAAGTCTTGTCGTAAGCGCGTAATGGTTTGTTGTAAGACGGGTTGTCCTGCTTCCATCACAGCGCGTAACTGTTGATGACGAGAGGTCTCCGTCATCGCACGGCCGAGTGCGTTGATTGCGGTCGATACCAACGAAATGTCTGACTCATCAATGGTTTGGTCGTCGCGCAAAAAAGGGTTGTTGGCTAAGTCGGTCAGTGTGTCATGCAATTGCTCGGAGGTCTCGTCAAGGCGTGCGTGATGATCGTCAGAAGCCAAGGCATAAAGAAGGTTGGCGTAGCGGATTAAATCGGCAAGGGCTTGTCGTTGCCCAATGTGTGGGATGGGCGCGATATTCAGTTCGGACGCCGATAATCCATCGCGCACGGCACGAGACAGAATAGCATCCACGCGCGCTTGTTCGGCGGTGACGTAGACAGCGTCAACCGCGCGATGAATCTTCACGGATTGTTCCGCATAGTCTTTTACCAGTTGTTTTGATGACTGGGACGTACAGCCTGCCAAGCTGATAACAGCCACCCAAAGCATGGCATGGCGACATTGTGTGTGGGATAGAGAAAAGCGCATGGAATAATCACAAAGTTATGAAGCCTAAATAACGAGTGTGGCTGTTGCTCAGTGATTATAAATATATCAGCAGTCTTTTTATTGGATGTGGTATCAATAACAACTCGAACTGAAATTGATAAATGTATCTTTTACATTGTGTTCAAACATAAAAAAGCCTTGCCATCCAATAGGAAGACAAGGCCATTTTGTTCAGTACTGATAGGGTTCAGCAGTGACTGGACAGGGTTAGTTTACCTTTCTTACTTGAATAATCATGCCCATCATGGGGTTATCCAAATAGTGGGTCTCACCACTGCGCATCCGTCGTTTGTGCGTGAATGCATAGGGCTGCAAGAAACGCTGGATGTGATACTGCTTTTTCACCTTTTCCAAGCCTGCAACTTGTACATTGTTGGTACTCGTTGCCGCACCTTGTTGTGCGTCTGAGGTTTGCAACGGCATATCGATAATGTCTTCAACCAGAGCGCGTCTCTCGCTGGGCTCGCGTAGCACCATATCGGCCTCGACAAACAAGTAATGTTGTACATAGACGCGTAGTGTCCCATCTAGCTCATAGAGCGGTTGGCGAGGTGGCCGGGTATCCAATGATTGCTCGTCCCACTGTGACTCGGTATTAGAAGCTGTTGCGTTTGTTGGTGCAGCAGGTTGGGTCATGATCGGGGTGCCATCTGCGTTAAACCGGTCGCTATAATCTCGGCCCGCGCTAACCCGCAGTAAGGGAAGTGCTGCGCGCCCGCTATCATCTTGACGCCAAGCCACGTGCACCATCGGGGTGAAGCCTGCATGGTTGGCCAGTTTGTTGTATGCGTCCGTTAATTGCCATTGGCTACGCGGTAGCGGGGTCAGGCCTGCGTTTTGCAATGCCGTCGTATTGGTGACTGGAACCGCTCGATTGACCGACTGGATATCGGTTTGGGTGGGCCAGCTTTCTTGGACGCTCGCGGGATCTTGATTGCGTTTAAACACAATCAGCTCGACATCATAAAGTCGTTTAGCCAAAGCCGGCTGACTGATGGCAATAAGCAGTAATGCCCAAATGCTTTGCTTGGCAATGCGCGTTAGCCAGCCTTGTGGTTGACGTTGATGGTTTTTCACAGGTTACTCCGTTCTCTCTGGCAAGCCAGTCTGATCGCCGATTAGGCGACCAGTTGGTGACTTGCAAATTGAGTCAACAGCTCATCAATAAAGTTCATCCGCTCACGTCGGTCAGTGAGGCTTTCGACAAACTTAATTTTGGTTGGCCCATCAAATTTATACTTGTCTGGACGCGATTGTAACAGTCCCACTAAGAATCCGGGATCAATTTGCGCATCCTCATGAAATTCAACCACCCCTCCGCGGTCACTGGCTTCGATTTTCTTCACTCCTAGGTGTGCCGCCCGTAACTTGATTTGTTGGACATGTAACAAGTTTTTGGTGGCATCAGGGAGCAGCCCAAAGCGATCAATTAACTCGACTTGAAGCTCTTGAATATCATCATTCGATTTCGCGCTGGCGATGCGTTTATACATCGACAAACGGGTGTTGATGTCAGGGATATAGTCATCCGGCAGCAGAGCGGGGAGTCGAAGCTCGACGTCGGTTTGCTCTTTTAACAGCGCATCCAAGCTCGGCTCTTTGCCTTCTTTTAGCGCCTCGACGGCTTGCTCAAGCATGTCCATGTAGAGGGTAAAGCCAATCGATTGAATTTGGCCGCTTTGCTCATCCCCCAACAGCTCTCCGGCCCCGCGAATTTCTAAATCATGGGTGGCAAGGGTAAAACCAGCGCCCAGATCTTCGAGTGAGGCAATGGCTTCTAATCGCTTGGCGGCGTCCTTGGTCATCCGCTTGGGATGTGGGGTTAGTAGGTAGGCATAGGCCTGATGGTGCGAGCGACCGACACGTCCACGCAGTTGGTGGAGCTGAGCTAAACCAAAGTGGTCGGCACGGTCAATAATGATGGTGTTCGCGGACGGCACATCGATACCGGTCTCAATGATGGTGGTACACACCAAGACGTTATATTTTTGATGATAAAAATCGCTCATGATCCGCTCGAGTTCCCGCTCACGCATTTGACCATGGGCCAAGGTTACGCGCGCTTCAGGGATCATTTCACTGATTTCATTCGCGGTTTTTTCAATTGTTTCGATGTCATTGTGCAAGAAATACACTTGACCACCGCGCATAATTTCGCGCAACAACGCTTCTTTGACCAAGGTGTCTTCGCGCTCGCGGACAAAGGTTTTTACCGCCAAGCGACGTGATGGTGGCGTGGCGATGATCGAGAGATCGCGCATGCCACTCATGGCCATGTTGAGCGTCCGTGGGATCGGGGTCGCCGTAAGGGTGAGAATATCAATGTTGGCGCGCATGGCTTTGATTTTCTCTTTTTGGCGGACACCAAAACGGTGTTCCTCATCCACGATGAGCAAGCCCAGATCACGTAGCTTCACATCCGCTTGCAGCAGTTTATGGGTGCCAATCAAAATATCGATTTTTCCCTCGGCACAGTCGGCCAAAATGGCTTTTTGTTCTTTCGCTGATTTAAAGCGAGAGAGCACCTCGACGCGGACCGGTAAGTTGGCAAAGCGGTCACGGAAGTTTTCGAAATGTTGCTGGGCAAGCAAAGTGGTCGGCACAAGTACGGCGACTTGTTTGCTGTTATTGACGGCAAGAAACGCAGCCCGCATGGCCACTTCGGTTTTACCAAAACCGACATCACCACACACTAAGCGATCCATGGCAATGGGGCGGCACATATCCGAGAGGACCGCGTTAATGGCTTGGGATTGGTCCGGCGTTTCTTCGAACGGGAAGCTGGATCGAAATACTTGATAGGCTTCTTTGTCATGTTTGAAGGCAAAGCCAGGCTTGGTTTCACGCTTGGCATAGACATCCAACAGCTCTGCAGCGACATCGCGCACTTTTTCTGCCGCGCGACGACGCGCTTTCTCCCATGCTTCGCCCCCGAGTTTATGGATAGGCGCTGCATCTTCCGCGCCACCGGAGTAGCGGCTAATCAAGTGTAACGCACTGACCGGCACATAAAGCTTGGCGCCTTGCTGGTATTCAAGGGTCATGTACTCGGTTTTGAGTCCACCGGCTTCAAGTGTTTGCAGTCCTTGATAGCGACCGATGCCATGCTCAAGATGAACCACGGGTTGTCCCGGTTTGAGCTCGGCCAAACTGCGTATCACGGCATCGTTGTTGACGCTTTGCTTCCGCTTATCACGACGACGTTGCTGTACAGCACGCTCGCCAAACATGTCGCTTTCACAAATCAGGGCAAATTGACGAGTGTTATCAATAAAGCCTTGGTCAACCGGCCCAATGATAAGACTGAATCGGCCCGATTGCGCCAGCGCGTCTGAGAGCGACGACGCGACCATGGGGCGGATTTTAGCTTGGGTCAACAGATCAAGCAGTGCCTCGCGGCGACCCTCCGATTCGACCGAGAATACCAAGTGACCGCTAAATTGTTCACTGAATTGACGCAGTGCGGCTAGCGGTTCTTTGGCTTGATGATTGACCGTTAACGTCGGCAGTGGAGAGATATCGACATTCTCACGGCCTGCTTTTTCTGTGACGTTGTCACTTGATAGGCGCAGTTGCGGATAATCCTTCAAGTGGCTAAACAGCTGGTCTTTATTAAGCCAAATAGCGTGCGGCGGTAATAGCGGACGTAAGGGGTCCACACGGCGCTGGTCGTAGCGGTGTGCCACGTCATCGAGAAAGTGTGTCATTGCCGCTTCGATATCACCCACGGTTAAAATCAGGGTGTTATCGGGCAGGTAGTCGAACAGGGTTTCGGTTTGGTCGAAAAACAGCGGTAGCCAGTATTCAATCCCTGCCGGCCATGTTTTTTTGCTGACTTGTTGGTAGACAGATTCCGGTTCTCGGCGGGCTTCAAAGTGCTCGCGGAAGCGGCCACGGAAAAACTCAACGGCGGCATCATCGGTGGGAAATTCGTGCGCAGGCAGCAATTGAATTTGCGCTAACTCACCAGTCGAACGCTGATTCTCTGGATCGAATTGACGAATCGTGTCCACTTCATCATCGAAAAAGTCGATGCGATAAGGCTCATCACTGCCCATCGGAAATAAATCAAGGATCGAACCGCGGCTGGCAAATTCACCGTGCTCCATGACTTGGTCAACATGGCGATAGCCGGCATCCGTCAGTTGGTCGCGCAGCTTCTCGAGCGACAGAATGTCACCTTTTTTCACCATCAATGCATGCTGATGGAGAAACTGCTTTGGCGTCACACGTTGTAAGGCGGTACTCGCCGGCGCGATCAGTACGCCGTCACCTTGGGTCGGCAGTTGGTACAGGCACGCCAGTCGTGCAGAGATAATATCTTGATGGGGCGAGAAGCTGTCATAAGGTAAGGTTTCCCAGTCGGGAAAAATATCGCATTGCCCCTCGGTAAATTGGCTGATCGCGGGCTGCAAGCGAACTGCGGTTTGGTTATCGGGCACCAACAAAAAAATGGGTCCCTGATGTTGCTGACGAATGTTGGCGACGGCAATCGGTAACGCCGCACCCGTTAAGTTGCCTAGGTGTTTGACGTCACCCGCACCACGGGGAAGGGTAAACGTGTATAGCGGTTGTTGAGTCATGAATTTAACTGCTTGATTTGTTTCGGTTGAGTGCGCGCTTTCGCAAAAGCTTTTGCTGATGATGTAAGGCGGCGCGGATCAGAGTGTCTCGGTCGTCTTCCAATAAGCGTGTGTATTGGATTTGGATCAAATACTGAGGTGGATGGTCATCGTCAGGCGCTTTTTTTTCACAGTGGGTGACCACGCCATAGCAATAAATCGCTGTGGGCGGAAAATCAAGAAACAGCTTCACACGCACATGGTCGCTCTGTTTTAGTGGTGTGGGGCTTAGATAGGCAAAGCTGCTTGCGCCGAATGCATGGGTGGTGAAGCGCTGAGCGGGATCGTCTTCTTGACTGAGCATATAGCCCATCATTAAGGTGATCTTTTCGTTTTGCGCTTGCAAGATACGGTACAGTGCTGAGGCATCGTCCGGCTCAAGAGATTGTAACTCTTTTTCAACCGCGTTATCGACTTGGCCACATTGGCTTGCTACCCGAAAGGGCGCGGGGATTTCCGCCATAAATGCATCCGCATCGGGTTGGGCTTGGCTATCTTGAAGCGGCTCAACATTAATGCGTATTGCGGCTCTTACAGAAAAGTACTCGTCTTGGCTCATCACTGTGCCTTATCTTGCAGTCATTTCATGATTATCACGCACCCGTCGCGTTAGGTAAAGTTTCAAGACCGCCTTATCGGGCGTCAACGTGCGCTTCTGGGCAGTATCCGTCAATATTCAGTCAAATCGGTGTGTAAACTTGGCGACATTCGCTCAGGCAGGTATGCTTTGCAGCGAATCAAAACAATAAGCTAGGTGCACTATGTATCAACCCTTATCGGTGTTTATTGGCTTGCGGTATTTGCGCGGCCGATCGGCCGATCGTTTTGGGCGATTTGTGTCGTCTATGTCTACTGCAGGAATTGCTATTGGTGTGCTCGCTTTGATCACCGTGTCATCAGTGATGAATGGCTTTGAAGCCCAGTTAAAAGGCCGCATTTTAGGCGTACTACCGCATGCGGTCATCGCGGACGGACAAACGGCATCGGTAAAAAACCGCGTTGAACAATGGCCACATGTGGTGGCGACGGCTCCCATTCAAACCACAGAGGCGGTGTTACAAAGCCGAACAGGGCTGAGTGCAGGATTGTTAGAAGGAATTGATCCAACCGCTTATGAGCCGTTGGCAGACCATCTGTTACAAGGAGATATTCAAGCGTTAGCCGAGGGTCGTTATCAAATCATCATTGGCCGTGCGATGGCGAGCAATTTACGTTTACGTATTGGCGATCAGGTGCGCGTGATGGTCACCAGTGCGAGCCAGTTTACCCCGATTGGGCGGATCCCTGCGCAGCGTTTATTCACCGTGGCGGGCATTTTTCACACTGGGACTGATGTCGATAATCAATTGATGCTGGCTAACATCCATGATGTAGCGCGTTTAATGCGTGTTCCGCCGCAGCAAGCGAAAGATTTACGCCTTTTCCTTGACGATCCCTTTGCGATTACCGATCTCAAACCGATGGCAGAGAGTGCAGCGTGGCAAGATTGGCGCGTCTGGCGGGGCGAGCTTTTTCAAGCGGTGAAGATGGAAAAGAACATGATGAGCTTAATGCTCAGTCTGATCATTATTGTCGCTGCATTCAACATTATTGCTGCCTTAATTATGGTGGTGATGGAGAAACAAGCCGAGGTTGCCATTTTGAAGACCTTAGGCATGCAAAATCGCGATATTGTTGCTGTCTTTATGGCTCAAGGCTCACTCAGTGGGTTATTGGGCGCATTGGTCGGGGGCGTATTGGGGGTGCTTGCGTCTCTCTATATTAATGAAATCATGGCCCTGTTTGGGGTGAGTTTGCTAGGCAATGGCCTTGCGCTTCCCGTGGTCGTCAATCCAACTCACGTCGTTATGGTTATGGTGTTGGCTATTTTGCTGAGCACGTTAGCGACCCTTTTCCCTGCTTTTAAAGCGGCATCTGTTCAACCTGCTGAGGCACTGCGTTATGAATGAGTCTTTGTTGTCCTGTCACCAAATCAGTAAAACCTATCAAGAGGGTGGTCAGGCGATTCATGTATTGAATCAGGTGTCTCTGAGCATTGCATCGGGAGAGCTTGTGGCGATTGTCGGCTCGTCTGGCTCAGGCAAAAGTACCTTGTTGCACACCTTGGGGACGCTTGATACACCGAGCGAGGGTGAGGTGTATTTTGAGGGCAAAGCAATTAGCCAAATGTCTGCGAACCAACAAGCGCAGCTAAGAAACCAAGCGCTTGGATTTGTTTATCAGTTTCATCACCTACTGGCTGACTTTACGGCACTCGAAAATGTGATGATGCCACTGCTGATCAATAAAGTTGCACGCAAGACGGCCACAGCAAGAGCAACGGAGATGTTGAATGCGGTCGGCGTGGGCCATCGTTTATCCCATCGTCCCGCTGAGTTATCGGGGGGCGAGCGTCAGCGTGTCGCGATCGCACGTGCGCTAGTCAACGATCCTAAGCTGGTTCTCGCTGACGAACCGACGGGGAATCTAGACCATGCGACAGCCTTGGAGATCTATGATCTGATGCGTTCGTTGAATGCACGACATGGGACGGCATTTCTAGTGGTGACGCATGACAGTGAGCTGGCAGCCAAATTGGACCGCCAAGTGCGAATGCAAGATGGCCAATTGCTTGCTGTGAGTGCCACTGAGGAGGGGCAATGAAACCACTGTCGTTAGCCATTGGACGCCGCTTTAGTCGTGCCCGCCAGCGTAATCGGCTGGTCTCATTTATCTCGTTGTCATCGGTGATTGGCATTGCCATCGGTGTGATGGTCATTATTGTCGGTCTATCGGCCATGAATGGCTTTGAGCGCGAGCTTAATCAGCGTGTGCTCTCTGTGGTGCCGCATGCGCAAGTGTTTGGCGTTAATGGTCCGCTCGAAGACTGGCAGCAAGTAAAGCGCCAAGCCTTGCAGCATCCTCAAGTGGTGGCTGCGGCGCCGTACGTGGAAATGACCGTGTTGATGGAACATGGCAGTGCACTTAAACCTGCCCAGATCCGTGCCGTTTCACCGAGCGACGAATCGGCAGTGAGTCGCATTGGTGCGTTTATTGATGGTGGTTGGGACAGTTTGCCAGCGGCGCAATCAAACATCGTGCTCGGGCAAGGTGTCGCCGATAGCTTAGGCGTGAAGGTAGGCGATTGGTTAACCGTGATGATCCCTGCGGCGGATGCGAGCTTAAAGTTGCGTTCACCTCAGCGAGTGAGAATGCAAGTGGGTGGATTGTTACGGCTGGGCGGACAGATTGATCATACGCTGGCGTTGATGCGCCTATCAGATGCGCAGCAGTTGATGGCGCTAGATGATGCGGTTACCGGAGTCTCACTCAAAGTCGAACCGGTATTGGAGGCGCGACGCATTGTCCGAGAAGTCGGTCAAACCCTTTCCGCCTATGTGTACATGAAAGACTGGACCAGTGAATTTGGCTATTTGTATCGCGATATCCATTTGGTGCGTTCGATTATGTATCTGGTCATGGTTTTGGTGATTGGTGTGGCCTGCTTTAACGTGGTATCAACGCTGATGATGTCGGTGAAAGACCGTGCGGCTGATATTGCGATTTTGCGTACGATGGGAGCAGGCGATACCTTGATACGACGAATTTTTATTTGGTATGGACTATTCGCCGGTGCGTTGGGGAGCCTGATTGGCAGTGTGCTGGGAGTATTGCTTGCAAGCAATTTAACCCACTTAATCCAATGGGTAGAGCAGGTTGTGGGTCACCGTTTTCTCTCTGGTGATGTGTATTTTATTAACTTCCTACCCAGTGAGTTACGCGTGTCGGATGTGGTGGTGGTGAGTTTAACCGCGATGCTTCTCAGCTTATTGGCCGCTTGGTATCCAGCGCGTCGCGCGTGTCAGTTGCAGCCAGCGGCTGTATTGAGTGCAAAATAGCGGCTAGCTAGCTACTACAACCCATCATCAAAAGGGCCAGCATGAGTGCTGGCCCTTTTTCGATCTGTCTCGATAATTTTGGGTTGGTTTTACGTATTGATAATGCAGGATGATGACTGTGTCGCAATGCGCCCTCAAGCGGCTTGTTTTCCTTTCCTACCGTTTTAGCGTTGCCTGATATCAACGTGAATCAAGAGGGTTTATTCGGCTTCGGCAGCACTTCTTTTAACTTGTTCGGAATACGAAGTTTACGTTTACGCCAGCTTCTTACCACGGAATAGCGCCAAATGCCTCTGACGGCAAAATAGCCAATCACGGCGAGCACCAAACCACTGGTCATACAGCCGAGAAAGAAAGGCGGTCCAATGTGACCCATTTGTTCAACCAAATAGTGCCAAGAGAGCTCAAAATGGAAGGGATAGGGCGGTGTGTTCATCATCCACGCGCCGAGTTTATAGGCGAGATAGAACAGCACAGGCATGGTAATGGGATTACTGATCCAAACCAACGCGACCGACAAAGGCAGGTTGACACCAAACAAGATCGCCAGTCCCGCTGCCATGATCATCTGGCTGGGCAAGGGGACAAATGCCATGAACAAACCGACCGCAAACGCCCCCGATGCAGATCGACGATTCAAGCACCACAGGTTTGGGTCGTGCAACAGGCTTCCAAACACGCGCAGTGCTTTGTTATCGCGCAATGCCTCGCGTTTTGGCATGTAGCGTTGAAAAAACTTCTTGGGCATACCTGCTTAATTTACCTGGATGTTACGCGATGAAGCTGACATTCACGCTCGGCTTGGCTGCGTCGATTTTATCGCTGCCGTGGTGGCCCACTTTGCCACCAGTTTGGACGTGTTTCATTGCGTGTATTGTGTTTCATTTTGGGTGGAAAAAGCGCCTTTGGTGGCTCGCGGGGAGCGCGTTAGGGCTCACTTGGGCTGTATTATCCGCAACCTTGTACCAAGCAGACGTGATCCACATCATTTCTAGCACAGAGGATACTACAATATCTGGCTCTGTGGGCAGCCTTTTTAGCCCCAAAGCCGGCCCACAATCGATTATTTTTGACATTGATAAAATTAATGATAAACCACTGCCGTTTTTTCGTTCAGTGCGAGTGCGTCTTTATTGGCAATCGCCGCCTTTTCCCCAACAAGGTGAGCGTTGGAGGCTCACGGTTAGACTGAAGCCGCCGTATGGACGTTTAAACGAAGCGGGCTTTGATGCGGAGCGTTACTTTGTGGCGCGACGGATTCATGGCAAAGCCAGCCTCAAAAAAGCTGAGCGGCTCACTCATACGCCATCATGGCGGCAATCAATCTTAAATGCACTGACCCCTTTGCTTGAGCCTTTGCGTTATGGCCGCTATTTACTGGCGCTAAGCTTGGGAGAGCGGCAATGGTTGACCCACGAAGATTGGCAGATCTTAACGCACAGTGGCCTTGCTCACCTGATGGCTATTTCAGGGCTTCACATTGGGCTGGCGTTTGCGTTGGGGTGGCAAGTCGGGTGGGGGATCCGTTTGCTGCTGCCCGAATGGCGACTCACCCTTTGGTGGCCGCTCTACAGTGCCATGTTGGTTGCTTTAGGGTATGCCGCGTTGGCTGGGTTTTCGTTGCCCACCCAGCGCGCTTTGATTGCCTTATTTGTCTATGCCAGTGCAAAGCGTATGGGAGTGCAGGTATCGCCTAGTACCTTGTTGCAAATGACCGTGCTGGCTGTGTTATTGCGTGATCCTTTCGCTGGTTTTTCACTGAGTTTTTGGCTGTCGTTTGCGGCGGTGTCAGCGCTGTGCCTCGCGCATTATTTGCTGTCTCGTCGGCGAGAGTTCCCAGCAACAATGTATGCCCGTATGGTTTGGCGGGGCAAGCAACTGGTATTTATTCAACTCGTTCTCTTGATAGGTATGTTGCCTTTGCAGCTGGGCTTTTTTTCTGGTTTGAGTGCTGCAGCCACACCATTAAATCTTCTAGCCGTTCCTTGGGTGGGAATATTCACAGTGCCCTTGGTCTTTGTCGCCCTTGTTGTGCAGTTGATAGCGGGCAGTACCGTCGCGGCATTTATTTGGCAAGCGGCAGATTGGAGCCTAGCGCCAGTGATATGGCTTGCCGACGTTGCCCGCCAAGCTTGGCTGCGGCCTCCACCGTTATCGTGGTTGTGGCCTTTGCTGGTTGCGGGAGGATGCTGGTTAATGGTGAGTTGGCGCTGGCACCGCCAAACGTTGCTTTTACTGCTATTGGTGACGACCTCTTTTGCATGGCGTGCGCCACCATTACCCGACTGGCAGTTGGATGTGCTCGATGTGGGGCACGGCTTAGCGGTGTTAATTACTAAAAACGGCAGAGCGGTGCTTTATGACACTGGAAACCGATGGCAAGTGGGCGGAGTCGCGCAAGCGGTAATTACGCCGATTCTTGAACAACGAGGCGTCGAACAACTCGATGGCCTACTCTTAAGCCATGGTGATAGTGACCACGATGGTGGAGCCGCGTTTATCACCGAACGCTTTCAACCGATTTGGCAGCGCGCCAGTGAGAAAAGACGTGGTTATTTACCCTGTCAGCGAGGCGCTAGGTGGAATTGGCAAGGGTTAAGGTTTCATGTGCTTTGGCCGCCAATACAGGCGGATCGTGCGGGTAACAATGATTCTTGTGTGGTTCGGGTCAGTGATGGACGTAGCAGTGTCTTGCTGACCGGCGATATTGAATCACAGGGGGAGTTGGCATTACTGGCGCGCCTGGAAAATCGCGAAGCCGTGCAGAGCGATATTATGCTGGTGCCACATCATGGCAGTGCATCGTCTTCGTCGTCACCTTGGATAACCGCGGTATCACCGCATTGGGTGGTGGCGTCAACTGGGTTGTTTAATCCGTGGGGGTTGCCAGCGCCAGTTGTTCGTGAGCGTTATCAGCAAGCGGGGATCACTTGGTTGGATACCGCGAAAGATGGCCAAGTGCGTTTTCAGCGCCGCCATGGCCGATGGAAAATGACCCGGTGGCGATATGATCACCAAGGGCAATGGTATCGGACGCTGTTTGAACGGCGACCGGTAAATTTGGACGACGGCGGGTAAAAGAGTAGAATGCCGGTCTGTTTTACACAGCTAAATGATTTTAATGAGCGAATATCAAGATAAAACGACCTGGCAGACGTTCAAGCAACTCTGGCCATACATCGCCAACTATAAGCTTGGCTTGATCGTTGCCATTGTCGCACTGGTTATCAATGCAGCCAGTGATACCCTCATGCTCTCCATGCTTAAGCCACTGCTCGATCAAGGCTTTACCTATGATGATGTGGCGGGGGATTTCCTCAAATGGATGCCCGTTTATCTCGTGGTGTTGATGGTAGTGCGCGGACTTTCTAGTTTTGTCTCTGCTTACTGCCTGTCATGGGTGTCGGGGAATGTGGTGATGACCATGCGCCGACGCATGTTTAACCACTTTATGAAAATGCCCGTCAGTTTTTTCGATCAAGAATCCTCCGGCGCCTTACTCTCTCGCATCACGTATGACTCCGAACAGGTGGCGTCGGCGACAAGCAGCGCCTTAGTGAGCCTAGTTCGTGAGGGAGCGTCAATTCTCGGTTTGATGATACTGATGTTTTGGTCGAGCTGGCAGCTATCGGCGATTTTGTTGGTTATCGCGCCTGTGGTGGCGTTTTCGATTCGCGTGGTGTCGAAACGATTTCGTCGCATCTCATCGAATATGCAAGATGCCATGGGGTCCGTCACTAGCTCGGCAGAACAAATGCTGAAAGGGCATAAAGTCGTCCTGAGCTACGGTGGCCAAGGCGTTGAAAAAGCGCGCTTTGATAAAGTCAGTAATCGTATGCGCCAACAAACGATGAAACTGGTCTCTGCTCAATCCATTGCCAACCCAGTGATCCAGCTGATTGCCTCGATGGCGCTGGTCGTGGTCTTGGTACTGGCAAATACCGAAGCGATTCGCTCTGAGCTAACCGCCGGTACGTTTGCAGTGGTGTTTGGTGCGATGTTTGGTTTGATGCGTCCACTAAAATCTCTCACTAACGTCACGTCGCAGTTCCAACGAGGTATGGCAGCGTGCCACAGCCTGTTCAACCTGATGGAACTCGACACCGAAAAAGATACCGGTGAGTATGAAGCAGATCGCGTGAAAGGCGATATTCAGGTGGACAATGTGGTCTTTACGTATCCATCTAAAGAAGCGCCTGCGCTTCGCAATGTCAGCTTTGAGTTACCCGCGGGGCAAACCTTGGCGCTGGTGGGACGCTCCGGCTCAGGCAAAAGTACCATTGCCAACCTGTTAACGCGCTTTTATGACATCGACAGTGGCACCATCACATTAGATGGCGTGCCCATTGACGAGTATAAGCTTGCCAATCTGCGCCAACATGTGGCGGTAGTCTCGCAAAATGTTCACCTGTTTAACGACACCGTCGCCAACAACATCGCCTACGCAGCCGAGGATCAGTTCACCCGTGAGCAGATCATTGAGGCGGCAAAATTGGCGTATGCAGATGACTTTATTCGTGAATTAGATGAAGGCTATGACACCATTATAGGTGAGAATGGCGTCAGCTTGTCTGGTGGGCAACGTCAACGCCTTGCCATTGCTCGTGCGCTGCTGCGCAACGCACCAGTACTGATTTTGGATGAAGCGACCTCGGCATTGGATACTGAATCTGAGCGCGCCATTCAAGCAGCACTGGACGAGTTGCAAAAAGATCGCACTGTGTTGGTGATAGCGCACCGTTTGTCCACGATTGAAGATGCGGATCAAATTCTCGTGGTGGATGAAGGGGAAATTGTTGAGCGTGGCAACCATCAGGCGCTGTTAGAGCAAGACGGTGCGTATGCCCAGTTGCACCGTATTCAATTTGGTGACTGACCATGGTTGAAAAACTTTGGTTTCGTGAAGATGTTCCGGTTTGGGCCGCTCCCTTGTGGCCCATTAGCAAGCTATTTGGCGCGGTGGCACGCTATCGCCGTCAACGCTATCTGAGTGGTAAAGCCCCCAGTTATCGCGCGCCCGTGCCTGTGATTGTGGTGGGTAACATCATGATCGGCGGCAATGGCAAAACGCCGTTTGTGGTTTGGCTGGTGGAGCAACTGAAGGCCCAAGGCTACCGTCCCGGGGTGGTATCACGCGGCTATGGGGGTAAATCGGAACAGTATCCATTGTTGTTGTCGCAAACAACCTCTCCTCGCGTGGCCGGTGATGAGCCGGTCTTGATTGCCCGCCGTACTCAAGTGCCTGTTTGTGTTGACCCGGATCGGAGCGCGGCAGTTAAACGACTCCTCGATGAGGGCGTCAATGTAGTGGTTACGGATGATGGTATGCAGCACTACCGGCTCGATCGCGACCTCGAAATTGTGATTGTGGATGGTCAGCGTCGATTCGGAAACGGGCACTATATTCCATTAGGACCATTGCGCGAGCAGACGTCCCGTCTCGCCACCGTAGATATGGTGGTCAACAATGGAGGTGAGCCGCACCAAGGGGAGTGGCCAATGACATTGGTACCGACCGAAGCGGTGAATTTACGTAGTGGTCAACGTTGTCAGGTTTCGATTCTTCCTGAGGTGGTTGCGATGGCGGGCATAGGTCATCCGCCACGTTTTTTTGCCACCTTACAAAAAATGGGTGTGACCCCGGTACACAGTGAAGCGGTGCAAGATCATCAATCATTGAGTGCCGAAGCGCTAGACAGTTTAGCCGCAAAGGGGCAACATCTATTGATGACCGAAAAAGATGCTGTGAAATATCAAGGCATTGCTCACGACAATTGGTGGTATTTGCCTGTGGCAGCGAAACTCCCTGACACAGCGGCAAACTATGTGCTAGAAAAGCTTCACCACCTGAAAAAGTATAAAAATTAAAGGAAACTTATGGATCACCGTCTGCTTGAAATTGTGGCTTGCCCCTCTTGTCAGGGTAAGCTCTACTTCAATAAAGAAAATAATGAACTCGTGTGTAAGTTCGACCGTGTTGCGTATCCGATTGAAGATGGGATCCCGGTGCTGCTCGAATCTGAAGCACGTGATATGTCATTGGAAGAGGTTCAGGGATGACAGACTTTTATGTGGTGATCCCCGCGCGTTATGGCTCAAGCCGATTACCGGGGAAACCACTCGCTGATATCGGCGGAAAGCCTATGATCCAACACGTTTACGAGCGCGCTCAAGCCGCTGGTGCCAAACAAGTCATCGTTGCGACGGATGATGCACGGATTGTTTCTGCCGTCGAGGCTTTCGGTGGTGAAGTCTGCTTGACCCGAGATGATCACCAATCCGGCACTGAACGATTGGCTGAAGTTGTGACAACCTATGGGTTTGCGGATGATGCCATTATCGTCAACGTCCAAGGTGATGAGCCTTTGATCCCATCGGCGGTGATCCGGCAAGTTGCGGACAACCTGAACACATACCAACAAGCGCCAATGGCGACTCTTGCGGTTGCGATTGACCAACCGGAGCAGGTCTTCAATCCTAATGTGGTCAAAGTTGTCACCGATCATCAAGGCTTTGCACTGTATTTTAGTCGCGCCACCATCCCTTGGGATCGGGAGCATTTTGGTGAGGACTCGCCGCAGGTCCCTGAGTCATTACTGCGCCATATTGGTATTTATGGCTATCGCGCCGGATTTATCAGCCAGTACATCCATTGGACACCGAGTCCTTTAGAAAAAATCGAGTCACTAGAGCAGTTACGCGTACTCTGGCATGGTGAGAAAATTCATGTTGATGTGGCCCGAGAAACACCGCCACACGGTGTGGATACCCAAGCGGATTTAGAGGCGGTACGCGCGCACTTAGCGTCGTAAACGCGTGCGTTTGAGCACCAATAAAAAAGCCGCGATAGCTATCGCGGCTTTTTGTTACCTTTTATGCGCTCGGCTGGGCGATTAGATCGCGTAGCCTTTGCCATGCTTGGCCTAACCGTTCATGCCAATAACGCTCAAATTGTTCCAAGTATTGTGCGCGAGGACTGTACTTAATCCACGGCTGTTTGATTTCTTTTTGCGCCATAAAATTGGTTGGGGCAGGGATAGGGTCAAGCCCGGCGCTTCGAAATTCATACAAGGCACGATCCATGTGAGAGGCAGAGGTGACTAACACGAGATTACTACTGCCTACGACAGATGCGGCTTGATAGGCTTCTTCCCATGTATCTTTGGCGGTTTCAAGTAACAGAATACTGTTCTTATTAACGCCCAGTGCCATGGCCACTCTCGCCAACATTCTGGCGTGGCTCACTTCATATCCGTGATCATAACCAGATAAAATCAGTTTGGAGGTTGGATACATTCGATGGATGCGTATACCTTCAGCCAAGCGCATCAGCGCGGTGCGTGATAGCTCGGAGGTGGGTGGCAATGCGTCATCAACCACATGACTATTGCCTAACACCATGACGAAATCCACGGGTTTACCCGTGGGGAGGAAGGCGGGATATTGACGTTCCAGCGGCCGAAGCAGTCCAGAGGCGACGGGTTGGAAAGACGCGAGAAAGATACCTAAAAATGCCCCTAAGATAACAAATGATGCCAGCTTTTTACGCTGAGAGAACCAAAGCAGGCATAGCCCGAAAAGACCCAACAACAACAGCGCGGGCAAGGGCATTACCAAGGTTGAGATCAGTTTTTTTAATTCAAACATGCAATGTCGCCCGAAATATAGTCAAACGAGGCACAAATAGTGCCATAAACCTTTATTAACGTAAGGCTTGTGACAAAATATGCCCTTCTTACTATTCAATGATAACGAATGCCATTGTGACTGAGGACAGAAATTTCGACGACATTGCCCACAAATTTGTTAAAAACATTTATGGATCGGGCAAAGGCGAAATCCGCCAAGCAGTAGTTTGGCAAGACATTGAACAGATTTTGCGCCATTTTGACGATGATAGTCGTCCTCTGCATATTCTAGATGCAGGTGGCGGCGTTGGGCCATTATCGCAGCCATTGGCGGCGCTTGGTCACAGGGTCACTTTATGTGATCTCTCTTCGCAAATGCTCGACTTAGCGCGACAGGAGATTGAACAACAAGGCTTACTCTCGCAGTATCAGCTGGTTCACGCCCCTGTGCAAGCGATCGGCGAACATTTGACCACTGCACCAGATGTGATTTTGTTTCACGCGGTGATGGAGTGGCTAGAGCATCCAGAACAGGTGCTCAAGACGTTATTGACGTTGCTTAAGCCCGGCGGTTTCGCATCGGTGATGTTCTATAACCAGACCGGCTTACTCTTTAAGAATTTAGTGTGCGGCAATTTAAGCCATGTTCAGGCGGGTATGCCGCATCGAAAACGCTTCAAACTGCAGCCGACGAAAGGCTTAATGCCTAACGACGTGTATCAATGGATCACGCAAGCAGGATGCGAGATTAAGGGCAAAACCGGAGTGCGCACGTTTCATGATTACATGCGAGATACGCGTACGGGTGACTTTACGTTTGAACAAGTGGTGGCGCTAGAACAGCAGCTATGCCGCGAAGAACCCTTTGTGTCGCTAGGACGTTACATTCACGTCTGGGCACAGAAGGCAGAATAAGATGAGAAATGATGAAAACAACAAGGACAACGGATGAGTGATCAGGCCCAATCAACCCTGACGCGGGCAGACGACGCTCAGACAGTGCCCGAATTGGTCAACTGGGTGAAGCAAGGTGGCTTTTCACTTAACTTGCCGCCGGAGCGATTGGCGTTTTTATTGGCTATTACGGTAATGAGCCAAGAACGTTTCGAAGATGAACTAAGCGAAGGTGAATTGATTGATGCCTTCCGCATCGTAAGCGAACAGTTTGCCGCGTCGGGTGATAGCTCTGCGGGGAACCTTGCCTTTCGCGCCAACAACGCCATCAATGAAATGGTACAAGCCCGTTTGCTGAGCCGGTTTACGAGTGAAATGACCGAGGGCGATAGCATTTATCGCTTAACGCCGTTGGCGATGGGCATTGCAGATTATTATGCGCGCCACCGCGAGTATTCAACATTGAAGTTGTCGGTGCAATTATCGATGGTGGCTGATGAAATTGAAAAAGCCCGCAGTGCAGCGATGCAAGACGGCGATGCGAAGTTTTGGCGCCACAACGTGTATGGCGTGTTGAAATACTCGGTAGCCGAAATTTTTGATCGCATCGACCTCAATCAGCGCGTGATGGACGAGCAGCAACAGCAAGTGAAAGATGATATTGCTGCGCTGCTGACGCAAGATTGGCAGGCTGCGATCGCTAACTGTGAATATTTGCTCAATGAAACCTCGAGCACGCTGCGCGAGTTGCAAGACACCTTGCAAGCCGCGGGAGATAACTTACAAAGCCAATTGCTCGAGATTCAAGAAGTGGTGCGCTCGCGTGATGACCTCGATTTCGTGGATGCGATGGTTTACAGCCTGCAAATGAAACTCGACCGGATCATCAACTGGGGGCAGCAAGCGATTGACTTGTGGATCGGCTACGACCGTCATGTGCACAAGTTTATTCGTACCGCCATCGACATGGATAAAAACCGCGCATTCAGCCAGCGCTTACGTCAATCGGTGAGTGACTTTTTCGATGCGCCTTGGTTTTTGACCTATGCCGATGCAGAGCGACTCCGCGACACCCGTGATGAAGCCTTAGTGCTACGTGACGATGAAGTAACGGGAGAAATGCCTGCAGAGGTTGAATTTGAAGAGCTGACGGTGGTGGATGATGCGCTATCACGTCAAGTCTCTGAGATGCTGCAGCGTCACCGTCAAACCGGTCAAGCCATCAACTTAGGCGACGTCCTGAAATCTTATCTGGCCGAGCACCCGCAAGCCCGCCACTTTGATCTCGCGCGTTTGGTGATTAACCAAGCGGTTCGGATGGGCTATTCCCAGTCCGACTTTAACGCGATCCAGCCTGACTGGCAGGCCATTAATGACTTTGGAGCCAAGGTACAAGCGAATGTCATCGATAAATACTGAAATGCCAATGCCTGAAGGGTTAGCAAAAGCGATCGCTAATCCACTGTTTCCGGCGTTGGATAGCGCTTTGCGTGCTGGCCGCCATATTGCCAGTGAAGATTTGGATAACCATGCGTTGTTGGTTGAGTTTGAGCAAGAGCTGAATCTTTTCTACCAGAGGTACAACGCAGAATTAGTGCGTGCCCCAGAAGGGTTCTTTTACCTGCGCCCTCGCTCAACCAGCCTGATACGCCGCAGTGTTCTGTCTGAGCTGGATATGCTGGTGGGCAAAGTCTTGTGTTTTCTTTATCTCAGCCCAGAGCGACTGGCGCAAGAAGGGATTTTCACCACCCAAGAGCTCTTTGACGAGTTGATGGCACTTGCCGATGAGAAAAAGCTGATGAAGCTGGTCACACATCGCGCTAGCGGCTCTGACTTAGATCGTGACAAACTGTTCGACAAAGTCAAAACCTCACTGCGCCGTCTACGTCGGTTAGGCATGATCATTCCAATTGGTGAGGGGCACAAGTTCCGTGTCAGCGAAGCTACGTTCCGTTTTGGCGCCGATGTGCGCACTGGAGAAGACATGCAGGATGCACAACTGCGCCTGATCCGCGATGGTGAAGCGGTAGTGCATACCCAAGAGCATATCCAATCCAGCTTTTTGGACGACGATCTGCATGAAGAGGATTCGTCTACCCAATCCCAACCAACTGAGGAACAGACAGCATGAGCCAACGCGGTAAATATCAATCACTCACCATGGTGAACTGGAACGGCTTTTTTGCTCGAACCTTTGATATCGATACCTTGGTGACCACGCTTTCTGGTGGTAACGGTGCCGGAAAATCAACCACGATGGCGGCGTTTATCACGTCTTTGATCCCCGACCAAACCTTGCTTCACTTCCGAAATACCACGGAAGCGGGCAGCTCGAGTGCCTCGCGAGACAAAGGGCTGCACGGTAAATTGCAGCCGGGGTCGTGTTATGCCGCGCTAGACGTGGTGAATTCCCGTCAGCAGCGAGTGTTATTTGCGGTACGTTTGCAGCAAGTCGCAGGACGAGACAAAAAAGTTGATATCAAACCTTTCGTCATTCAAGGGTTGCCTTCACACGTAACCCCGACTGAGGTATTGGTAGAAACACTGGCCAATGGGCAAGCTCGTGTTCGTCAATTAAATGAAGTGAAAGAGGCAGCCGGAGGCTATGAGACCGCGCATTTCAAAGCGTTCAACTCGGTCACCGACTATCACGCTCAGATGTTTGAGTTTGGCGTACTGCCGAAAAAGCTGCGCACTCAGCAAGATCGCGGCAAATACTATCGTTTGATTGAAGCGTCCTTATACGGTGGGATCTCAAGTGCTATCACGAAATCGTTACGCGACTATTTGTTGCCGCAAAACGGTGGCGTGAAAAAAGCGTTCCAAGATATGGAAGTCGCTTTAAAAGAAAACCGGATGACGCTGGAAGCGATAAAACTGACCCAACGTGATCGGGATTTATTTAAGCACTTGATCACCGAAGCGACGCACTATGTCGCCTCGGACTACATGCGCCATGCCAACGAGCGACGCAGCAAATTAGAACAAGCCTTGTCGTTGCGTGCCGAGTTGGGCAGTGCACAAGCGGAATTGCAGCAAAAGCAAGCGCAAGCACACGCGATGCAAGAAGAGCTGGACGAGCTGGAAGCGGGTCAAGATCACTTGGAACAAGACCACCAAGCGGCATCTGACCATTTGCAACTAGTGCAATCTGCGTTACGTCAGCAAGAAAAAATCCAACGCTATGAAGAAGACTTACTTGAATTGAGTGAGCGCCTTGAAGAACAGATCATGGTGGTGGAAGAGGCGGCCGAGCAATTAGCTGAGGCCGAACTGCGAGCGGCGCAAAGCGAAGAAGAAGTTGATAGCCTGAAAAGCCAGTTGGCCGATTATCAACAGGCACTGAACACGCAACAGACGCGTTCTTTGCAATATCAGCAAGCGGTGAATGCGCTGGAAAAAGCCCGCGCGCTGACGGGCGATGACGGGTTACAGGCTGATGATGCCAGTGCTCGGTTGCAGACACTTAAAGCCGAAGAAGCGCAGCAAACCGATACCGTGCTGTCCCTGAAGCACAAACGTGATCTTGCTTCTGCCACGGCGAGCCAATTTGATCATGCATTTACGTTATTACGTCGCATTGAGCCGGATGCGCTGCGCGATAAAGCCGGAACGCAAGCGAAATATTGGGTGGAACAAGGCCGCGAGCGTCGTTATTTGGCCGATAGCCTGAATCAACTGCAGTACGAGCAGCGCGAGCTGTTGCAACGTCAGCAGCACCGTGACCAAGCACAATCACTGGTGAGTCAATATCAGGATGTAACCCACGAAACACTGGCCAACGCGGATGCGGTGGAGCATGCGGTAGCATTGCAGCAAGCGACACGTGATGAGTTGCAGCTGGCCCGCGAGCAACAGGCCGAGCAAGTTCGCGAGCATCAACGCCAAGATGATGCACTGGCTAACGAAATTCGTGTGTTAGAGGGACAAGCACCTGCATGGATAGCTGCCAACGACGCACTGACCAAGCTCATTGAGCAGAGTGGTCAAGCATTGCACGATCGCCAAGCGGTGATGGCGGCGATGCATGAGACGCATGAGCAGGTGCGTGAACGTACCCAAGCGCGCGATCAATTAGCAGAGCAAAAAACCAAGGTCGAGCGAGCGATCGAGCAGCTTGCCCAGCCAGGTGGCAGTGATGATGCTCAGTTGCAAGCGCTGGCGGACACCTTAGGGGGTACCTTGCTCTCTGAGATTTATGACGATATCACCCTGGACGATGCGCCTTATTTCAGTGCGCTGTATGGTCCGGCTCGTCACGCGATAGTGGTCCCTGACTTAAAAGGCGTGAAAGCAAAACTGGCTGATTTAGAGGATTGCCCAGACGATCTGTATGTCATCGAAGGTGATGCCGACGCGTTTGACGATAGCGTGTTCGATGCCGAGGAACTCTCTGGCGCGGTGTGTGTGCACCTCAATGATCGTCAAATGCGTTATTCGCGCTTCCCTGAAACGCCTTTGTTTGGTCGCGCAGCGCGTGAGTATCGTCTCGAGGCATTACGCGAGCAACGTGAAGCCTTGGTCGAAGACTACGCTAAAGCATCTTTTGATGTGCAAAAACAACAGCGTTTGTCTCAGGCATTTAGCCACTTTATTGCCGAGCATTTAACGGTTGCTTTTGAGGCGGATCCCGAATTAGCCATCAAGCAGCGCCGTGATAAGCGCTCGGCTATTCAGCGTCAATTGGCAGACGCCAAAGCGCAACAGCAACAAACGGACGAGGCAATCAAACGGACTCAGCAGGCGCTGCAGATCCTCGACAAACTCCGTTATTGCGCTGGCGCGCTGGCTGAGAGCGATCTGGACAGTCAAATTGATGCGATTCAACAGCGGGTTGAAGCGGCAAAGCAGGCTAGTGCCTTTATCAAGCAGCACGGTGACACCCTCACCGAGTTGGAAGCGCGACTCTCGACGTTGGATGCTGATCCTGAGCAGTTTGATAAGCTTGAGCAGGCATACCAAGATGCAGACGCGCAGCTGCAACAGATTAAGCAGCAAGTGTTCGCGGTTGCCGATTTAGCCGAGCGTCGTCCGCACTTTGCCTATCAAGATGCGGCAGATATGCTCACGCAAAGCAGTGAGTTGAATGAGCAACTGAAAAGCAAGCTGAAAACCGCGGAGCAAGTGCGACAGCGTGAGCGCGAGGCACTAAAAAATATTCAGCAACAGACGAACCAATACCATCAGGTGTTGGCGTCACTGAAAAGCTCGCACCAAGCGAAACAAGAAACCGTCGCCGAATTTAAACGTGAGTTAGCCGAGTTGGGCGTTCAGGCCGACGATGATGCGATGGAACGTGCTCGTGTCCGCCGGGACACCTTACATGAACAGGTGCACCAAGCGCGTCAGCGCCATAGTCAGCTTTCACGCGGTATCACTTCGCTAGACATGGAAGTGAAATCGCTGACTAAAGGCCTGCGTAAATCATTGAAACAATACCAAGACTTGCGCACATTTGTGGTGAATGCGAAAGCAGGCTGGTGCACGGTGATGCGTATTGCGCGTGATAACGGTGTGGAAAAACAGCTGCATCGCCGCGAAATGGCCTATATGTCGGCTGATGAATTGCGTTCGTTGTCGGATAAATCACTGGGCGCGTTGCGTTTGGCAGTCGCCGACAATGAAACCTTACGTGACGCACTGCGTGCATCGGAAGACATTGGTCGTCCTGAACGCAAGGTACTCTTTTATGTCGCGGTTTATCAGCACTTACGCGAGCGTATTCGCCACGACATTATTCGCACCGATGATCCTGTCGAAGCAATTGAAGAGATGGAAGTTGAGCTCGCGCGCTTGACCGAAGAGCTGACGCAACGGGAAAAACGTTTGGCGATTAGCTCAGAGTCGGTGGCGAACATTATTCGTAAAACCATTCAGCGAGAGCAAAACCGTATCCGCATGCTTAACCAAGGCCTACAGAATATTGGCTTTGGTCAGGTAAAAGGGGTGCGTTTGAATGTGTCGATTCGCGAGACGCATGCACAACTCTTAGCGGGCTTGGCTGAGAATGCTGAGCAACATCAAGACTTGTTCGGCAATCACAACCTCACCTTCTCGGAAGCGATGGCGAAGCTATTCCAGCGCCTCAACCCGCATATTGAGTTGGGCCAACGTTCGCCACAGGTGTTGGGAGAAGAGCTCCTTGATTATCGCAATTACCTAGAATTAGGCATTGAGGTTAACCGTGGTACGGATGGCTGGTTGCAGGCCGAGTCGGGCGCATTATCGACCGGTGAAGCAATCGGTACGGGTCAAGCTATCTTGCTGATGGTGGTGCAAAGCTGGGAAGAAGAATCACGCCGTTTGCGCGGTAAAGATGTGATCCCATGTCGTCTGCTGTTCTTGGACGAGGCAGCACGCCTAGATGCTAAATCCATTTCGACGCTGTTTGAGCTATGTCACCGCCTTGATATGCAGCTATTGATTGCGGCACCGGAAAACATCAGTCCTGAGCAAGGCACGACGTACAAGCTAGTGCGTAAGATCTTCAACGATCGAGAGCATGTGCATGTGGTTGGATTGCGCGGTTTCGGTGAAGAAAAGCGCCGAGAATTAGCGCAAGAACCCGTCCTCGGCTAGAGGCGAGACTGAAAAATAACAGGGCCAGCAGGATGCTGGCCCTTTTTTGTTTGCCCAGCG
>NZ_MEBP01000061.1:0-36076 GCF_001722075.1 Salinivibrio sp. SS2
CTTACCCACCTATCAAGCCGAAACAGGTTCACTTGCGTTGTGTGCCTCTAACTTCCTATCGCTTCCTTCAGACCCTGCCGTTGGCCAGCAACGCCCTTGCGAGTCGGATTATCTTCCCCTCAGTCGGGGCGATTCAGGTTTCTTTCAACCTGACGGGTTTGCCAGCTTCGCTGGGCAAACAAAAAAAGACCCGCCTCGGCGGGTCTTGATTTTTATTCGGTGAAAGCGTCGCGATTAGGCTTTTGCTTTCGCACCTTTTTTGTCTGCGCCCGCTTTGGTTGGCGCTGCCGCTGGTTGGTCATCTTTTTTCTTGATAACCGTGGTGCCTTCGAAAGTTTCACCTTCAACATATGGCTTACCGTAGTAAGAAGCCAACAGCACTTCTTTCAGCTCTTTGATCAGTGGGTAGCGTGGGTTCGCACCAGTACATTGGTCATCGAACGCTTCTTCCGCAAGCTCATCAAGTTTGGCAATAAAGTCAGCTTCTGGGACACCGGCCGCTTGGATAGACGCAGGGATATCCAGTTTCAACTTCATTTCTTCCAACCAAGCGAGGAGACGCTCAATCTTCTGCGCTGTGCGGTCACCGTCTTGAGACAGACCTAAGTGATCCGCAACTTCTGCATAACGACGACGTGCTTGTGGGCGGTCGTACTGCGAGAACGCAGTTTGTTTGGTTGGGTTGTCGTTGGCGTTGAAACGAACCACGTTTGAAATCAGCAGTGCGTTAGCAAGGCCGTGTGGTAAGTGGAACTCAGCACCGATTTTGTGCGCCATTGAGTGACACACACCCAAGAAGGCGTTAGCAAACGCAATACCGGCAATGGTCGCACCATTGTGTACTTTTTCACGTGCAATTGGGTCGTTCGCACCGTGCGCATAGCTCGCTGGTAGATACTCGTTCAGCAGTTTCAGTGCTTGTAGCGCTTGACCGTCAGAGTATTCGCTTGCCAGTACTGACACATAAGCTTCCAAAGCGTGTGTAATCGCATCATAACCACCAAAGGCAGTCAGAGACTTCGGCATGTTCATTACCAAGTTGGCATCAACAATCGCCATCTGTGGTGTCAGCTCGTAATCAGCCAGTGGGTATTTGGCACCGGTTTCGTCGTCGGTAACAACCGCAAACGGCGTCACTTCTGAGCCTGTACCTGATGTGGTCGTTACACAAACCAGCTCCGCTTTTTTACCCATTTTCGGGAACTTGTAGATACGTTTACGGATATCCATAAAGCGCATTGCTAGCTCTTCGAACGCAGTTTCAGGGTGCTCGTACATAACCCACATGATTTTCGCTGCATCCATTGGTGAACCACCACCTAGGGCAATGATCACGTCTGGCTGGAAGCTCTTCATCGCGTCGGCACCTTTGCGTACCACGCTTAAAGTAGGATCGGCTTCCACTTCAAAGAAGGTGGTCACATCCATGCCCTGCGCTTTGAGCATTTTTTCGATATCGTCAGAGTAACCATTGTTGAACAAGAAGCGGTCAGTCACGATCATCGCACGTTTCTTGCCTTCCAAATCACTCAGCGCGATTGGCAGGCTGCCGCGACGGAAGTAGATAGATTTTGGTAGTTTGTGCCACAGCATATTCTCAGCTCGCTTCGCAACAGTTTTCTTGTTCATCAGGTGTTTAGGCCCAACGTTTTCAGAAATCGAGTTACCGCCCCAAGAGCCACAACCCAGTGTGAGTGATGGTGCAACGTTGAAGTTATACAGGTCACCGATACCACCGTGAGTGGTTGGGATGTTCACCAGAATACGCGCTGTTTTCAGGCGGTCGCCGAAGTATTTGATGCGATCTTGGTTAACGTCTTGGTTGGTGTATAGGCCAGAGGTATGACCGATACCGCCCATTTCTACCATTTTGCATGCCATATCCACGGCGTGCTCGAAGCTTTTCGCACGGAACATACCCAAGGTTGGCGAGAGTTTCTCGTGAGCGAATTCTTCTTCGATGCTGATTTCAAGGCCTTCGCCGATCAGTACCTTGGTGTCAGACGGCACGCTCACACCGGCCATATCGGCAATCTTGGTGGCGGGCTGGCCAACGATGTCTGCGTTCAGGTTACCGTTAATCAGGATAACTTTACGCACTTTGTCTGCTTCAGCTTTGCTCAGGACATAGGCTTTGTGAGAAGCAAAACGTTCTTTCACTTCGTCGTACACTTCGTCCATCACGATAACCGCTTGCTCTGATGCACAGACCACACCGTTATCGAAGGTTTTTGACATCAATACAGATGCAACCGCACGTTTGATATCCGCTGTTTCGTCAATCACGACCGGCACGTTACCCGCACCTACACCAATCGCAGGTTTACCTGATGAGTAAGCCGCTTTAACCATGCCTGGACCACCGGTCGCAAGGATCAGGTTGATGTCATCATGCTTCATCAATGCGTTAGAAAGCTCAACTGAAGGTTGGTCAATCCAGCCGATGATGTCTTTCGGTGCACCTGCTGCAACCGCTGCTTCCAGCACAAGTTTAGCCGCATCATTGGTTGAGTTTTTCGCACGTGGGTGTGGCGAGAAGATAATACCGTTACGGGTTTTCAAAGAAATCAGTGATTTGAAAATCGCGGTAGAAGTCGGGTTGGTGGTTGGAACGATACCACAGATAAGGCCTACAGGCTCAGCGATAGTGATGGTGCCGAACTCGTCATTCTCTTCTAGAATGCCGCAGGTTTTCTCATCTTTGTATTTGTTATAGATAAACTCAGACGCGAAGTGGTTTTTGATTACCTTGTCTTCCAAGATACCCATGCCTGACTCTTCAACAGCTTGTTTGGCCAGAGGGATACGCGCATTGTTCGCGGCAAGCGAGGCTGCACGGAAGATTTTGTCAACTTGCTCCTGTGAGTAGGTGGCAAATTCTTTTTGTGCCTTTTTGACACGCTCAACCATGGCGTTGAGTTCAGCAATATTAGTGACAGGCATAGTCATCTCCTGGTTCATATTTGAAAATCATTTAGTAATTGCTTGCCGCAGCATTGTTGCGGGCTAACCGATGTTTCTGACAGTTAGCGACGCGGTTTGGTGCGTGGCATTTAGTAAATAACTTTCAAAACTGAGTATAAATTTTCACAGCATCAACAACTTGATCTCGATCATTTGTTATCAAATCAATATCAATAATCTCTGCGTTTAATCCCCATTGTTACTGGGTTTATTATTTTTGTAGCACACTGCGTATGTGTCTAAATTTTTCACCAATGCAACATATAATTTACATTACATCTCAGTACCAAAGGCGGGTATTGTATGAAATTTTCAACAAATAGCCGCTGAAGTTGTTATTTATGTCCACGTCACTCGACCCTCAGTATAGTTTGCTGAGAGAAAGTTGCGTGACAGTGATCGGCCACCTGTAGCACATCAACAAATCCGTTTAAAGAAACGCAATCAGTAAATGCATAAAATGCAAGCTCAAGCGGTTGGTTTTTGGGCTGAGCTCGCTATACTGACGCAACCATTAACCCGAGAGAAACTGGACTTCCTCACCGCATCACGAGAGTCGCCATGGCAGCCTTCGACCCCATGATCTTCGTACAGTTTTTTGTCGGGCTTTTTGCCGCTGTTAACCCCATTGGTATCATGCCCGTTTTTGTCACCTTGACCGCCCATCTCGATGAACAAGAACGCAATCGCACGGCCTATACTGCCGCGATCGCCGTCGCCGTCATCTTGATTGTTTCCTTGCTGGCCGGACAAATGTTGTTGGATTTGTTCAGTATTTCGCTGGACTCGTTCCGCGTGGCGGGAGGCATGCTATTACTGAGTATTGCTTTTACCATGATGAACGGGAAACTCGGCGAAGGTAAGCAAAACAAGCAAGAGCAGTCTGAGTCGATCAGTCGGGAACAAGTCGGTGTAGTGCCGCTGGCGATGCCTTTGCTGGCTGGCCCGGGCGCGATCAGCTCCACCATTGTTTACGGCTCTCAATACCCAGATACGTGGAGCACGCTGACACTGATTGGCACCTTAGTGATCTTTGCCGCCGGCATTTGGGGACTGTTTCGTGTGGGTCCTGCGGTAGTGCGCTTTCTCGGCCAAACGGGCATCAACGTCATTACTCGGATCATGGGCCTTATTCTAGGCTCGTTAGGCATTGAGTTTATTGCCTCAGGAATGCGGGCGTTGTTCCCCGGACTGAGCTAAATGTAATCCGAGCCACAGTTACGTATAACCGGCACGCAGCAAAGGTTGCAGTGCCGGTTTTTTTTCGGCCCAATATCACGGTCATTCATAGCAAGGACCTCTTATGGCCGACGCGCAAAACCGAGTACAACGCTATTTATATACCACCATTTTTGGCACTGACACACCGCATGGAAAAGCATTTGATATCGCCTTGATCGTGCTGATCCTCGCTTCGATGGTGGTACTGATGCTGGAGTCGATTGCTAGCTTTCACGCTAAGTGGTCCAACTGGTTGTATTGGATTGAGTGGGGCTTTACCGGCATCTTTACCATTGAGTACATACTGCGCCTTTACTGCTCTCCACGTCCTTCTGCTTACGCGCGTAGCTTTTATGGTGTCGTCGATTTACTTGCAATTTTGCCGACCTATATCGCGATTTTTGTTCCCGGCACCACCTATTTAATGGTCGTACGCCTACTAAGGGTTTTACGTATCTTTCGGGTTCTGAGGTTGATGCGCTTTTTGGAAGACTCCAACATCTTACTCCGTTCGATGATGCTATCGTCGCGCAAGGTGATGATTTTCTTTTTCTCCGTGGCAATTCTAGTCACCGTGTTCGGCGCACTCATGTATGTGATTGAAGGGCCAGAAAACGGCTTTACCAGTATCCCCTATGCCATCTACTGGGCGATCGTCACCCTCACCACGGTCGGCTATGGTGATATTGTACCGCAAACCGATGTGGGTAAGGCCTTGGCGTCATTCACCATGTTGATGGGCTACTCGATCATTGCCGTGCCGACCGGGATCATCACCGCTGAGATTGGCCAGCAGATGTCACTGCATCGCAACTTAGTAAAGTGTCCGAATTGTTCAAAAAGCGGCCATGAGTCCGATGCGTCATTTTGTAAGCATTGCGGTAGTGAGCTGCCGGAAGCCGACAAACGCGTGATGACACCCGGACTGTAACAGCTGCTTTGATTGGAATAGCACCACCACTATCGCGAGTAAAACATGAGTGCCAATAAAAGCATGCGATTCGGATAAGAAAAAACGGAGCTTTGGGGCTCCGTTTTTTGGGTGAGTCGTTAGAGGGCGCTATGCTTTGGCTTACTTACGACGCCAAGTGGTGCCTTGAGGACCATCTTCTAGCACAATGCCCATCGCGGTGAGCGCATCGCGCGCCGCATCGGCAGCCGCAAAGTCTTTGGCTTTACGGGCGTCATTACGTGTTTGAATGAGGGCTTCAATCTTTGCCACTTCATCGTCCGCGCCTGCATCGCCTTGCAAGAAGCTATCGGCATTTTGCTCAAGCAAACCAAGAACCGACGCCAATTTACGCATTTGCGCACCCAGTGCGGATGCCGCTGCCATATCATCGCCGCGTAAGCGGTTAACCTCACGCGCCATATCAAAGAGCACGGAGTAGGCTTCTGGCGTATTGAAATCATCGTCCATCGCCGCTTCAAAGCGTGCTACGTACTCATCGCCACCGGCTGGTGTTGCCTCGTCGAGCCCTCGCAATGCAGTGTACAGACGCTCGAGCGCTGAACGGGCTTGATTGAGGTTTTCATCGCTGTAATTGAGCTGGCTGCGATAGTGACCGGACAGCAAGAAGTAGCGCACGGTTTCAGCATCGTAGTGCGCCAACACGTCGCGGATAGTAAAGAAGTTCCCCAAAGATTTGGACATCTTTTCACGGTCAACCATCACCATGCCACTGTGCATCCACGTATTCACATACTGGGTGTTGTGCGCGCAGCAAGACTGTGCAATTTCATTCTCGTGGTGTGGGAACTGCAAGTCAGAGCCGCCGCCGTGAATATCAAAGTGATCACCTAAAATCGCGGAGTTCATCGCCGAACATTCGATGTGCCAGCCCGGACGACCGGCTCCCCATGGCGACTCCCAAGTTGGTTCGCCCGGCTTAGACATTTTCCATAATACAAAATCGAGAGGGCTACGCTTCGCGGCTTCCACATCCACACGGGCACCGGCCTGCAGTTGTTCAAGATCTTGCTTGGATAGCTTGCCGTAATCGTCAAATTTCGCGACTTCGAACATCACATCGCCATTGTCTGCAACGTAAGCAAAGCCTCGCTCAATCAACTTTTCGACTAGCGAGATAATTTCATCAATGTAGTCGGTGGCGCGAGGTTCGATATCGGGACGTGCCATGTTGAGCGCATCAAAGTCTTGATGCATTTCACTGATCAAACGCTCAGTCAGTGACTCACAGCTTTCGCCGTTTTCCGCCGCACGTTTGATAATTTTATCGTCGATGTCGGTAATATTGCGGACAAACGTTAAGTCATAACCACGATGGCGCAAATAACGTGAGATCATGTCAAACGCCACGAAAGTACGCCCATGACCGATATGACAAAGATCGTAAATGGTCACCCCACAGACATACATGCCGATTTTTCCCGGCGTGATGGGTTGAAAGATCTCTTTCTCTCGCGTCAATGAGTTGTATATCTTTAACGTGTTAGTTGGCGTCGACATAGTGGTTTTGGTTACTCGTTACGATAGTGACAAAATTAGAATGAATGGACTATTACACCTTTTATACCTGCTTGACGCAAGCACGACAGACACGCAACAGGCTGTCTTGCCCGAATTGTTGTCTACGATCTCACTCACATCTCGTTACTAAAAACTGTCATGAGTGGTTGAGCTCATGGACAAGATCGCTTAGCTTCTTGTAAAGAATCTTTACCGATAAATAAACCACGGTATTTTCATGACACGATCAACCAAGCAACACCAAGTCGCCACGCCATCCTCATCCAAGTTCGGTTCGCCCGATAAAGTCGATATGATTTTGTCTCAGTGGCATCAAGAGCGCCCTGATATCGACCCCTCTCCGATGGCCATTACCGGGCGGTTGGCGCGCGTGGTAGGGCATATCAATCCGCGCCTTCAGCAGGTGTTCAATCAATTCAACTTAAACCCGGGGGAGTTTGATGTCCTCGCAACGCTGCGCCGTTCAGGCAAACCGCACACGCTTACCCCCAACCAGCTGCTGCAATCGCTGATGCTAACCTCAGGTGCAATGACCAATCGAATTGATCGCCTTGAGCAGAAAGGGTTGGTTGCACGCAGTCCAGATCCCAATGACCGCCGTGGTGTTTATGTTTCATTGACCGACGCTGGACTGCAATTGATTGATGATGCAGTGGTGGCGCACACCGATAACTTACACAAAATGTTGAGCCCGTTGAGTCAAGCACAACAAGACCAATTGTCCGGCCTTTTGAAGACCTTGCTGCATCATTTTGAACCAGAGAATATGGATTAATTCGGCTTGTATCACGGATCGAGCTTGATCAGAGACGTTGTTAGGCTAAAATCTTGGCTCCTTATAGCCAAGCCAATGACAGGATTACATCATGGTGACTCTTCATACCACGTTCGGTGACATCAAATTACGCATGTTTGCGGACGAAGCACCGGCTACGGTCGAGAACTTTTTACAATACTGCCGTGACGGCTTTTACAACGGAACCCTGTTCCACCGCGTGATTGACGGCTTTATGGTCCAAGGCGGTGGCATGGCCTCTGGCATGGAAGAAAAGCCAACCCGCGCACCGATTAAAAACGAAGCGGATAACGGCTTAAGCAATCGCACAGGTATGGTTGCGATGGCGCGCACTATGGAGCCGCACTCAGCAAGCTCGCAGTTTTTCATCAACGTTAATGACAACCTGTTCCTCGATCACAAAGCTAAAACGCCAGATGGCTGGGGCTACTGTGTATTCGCAGAAGTGGTTGATGGCATGGACGTCGTGAACAAAATTAAAGGCGTTGCCACCGGTAACTGGGGTTATGTCCACCAAGACGTGCCGGTTGAAGAAGTCTTGATCGATAGCGTGACTATCGAAGACTAAGCCGCACTCGTCAACAAGGGTAGCTCAGGCTACCCTTTCTTTTATTACCATCATAAAGCCAACGCATGCCACATACCCTCTTTATTGCCGATCTCCATTTAAGCCCAACGCGGCCTGATATTACCGACTGCTTTGAACGTTTTATGCAGCAGGAAGTGATACACGCCGAGGCGCTCTATGTACTCGGGGACTTATTCGAAGCATGGATTGGTGATGATGATAACAGCCCGTTTCACCAACAAATTAAAGCGGCGTTTTCTGCGGTGACAGAGCGCGGCGTGCCGGTATATTTTATTCATGGCAATCGCGATTTTTTGATTGGTCAACGCTTTGCTATGGAAACTGGCGTAACCCTGTTAAACGAGCTTGAGTGCATCGATTTATATGGCATCCCTACCCTGATCTTACACGGGGATACCTTGTGTTTAGAGGATGTTGACTATCAAGCGTTTCGCCGCAAAGTCCACCAGCCTTGGTTGCAGCGACTCTTTTTGTGCTTGCCGCTAACATGGCGCCGTAAGATTGCGGCCAAAATGCGCGCAGGCAGTGCCAATGCCAACCAGCAAAAGTCATCCACCATCATGGATGTGACGCCGCAAGAAGTGCAGCGCCAGTTAGATAATGCGGGAGTCACTAACATGATTCACGGCCACACCCATCGCCCTCATATTCATCAATGGCATCAACACGGCACCGCGTACCAACGGATTGTGTTAGGCGACTGGTATGATCACGGTTCTGTCTTGGTGTGTAGTGCCCAAGGGTGTGACTTACAAACCCGCAACTTTACCCATCGCTAAGCCATTCAGCCTATTGTGAAGAGAAAGCTATGCAAACTGACTTATGCCCTTGTTGCAGTCATAAAACCTATCAAGACTGTTGCGCCCCTATTCACCAAAACCCTGCCAATGCGTCTCATCCTGAGCAATTGATGCGCGCTCGTTATAGTGCACACCCCAAAGGCTTGGTGGATTTTATTGTTGCGACCTATCACAGTGAATGTGGCGCCAGATCGTTTCGTGAAGACATTACCACCATGACCCAACATCAGTGGCAGTCTCTTGAAGTGCTCGATAGCGAGGTGTTGCAACAAGGTGCACTTGGCTTTGTGACCTTCAAAGCTCACTTTATTGCCGACGGTGAGCCTCAGTGCCTGTTCGAGCGCTCTCGTTTTGTCAAAGAAACGATCGATGGACAGCTTCAGTGGCGATATATCGATGGTGTCTTCCCCGGTCATGTCAAAGCGGGACGTAATGACCCCTGCCCGTGTGGCAGCGGACGCAAATTTAAAAAGTGTTGTGGCTAACCCACCCTAAACTGCTCAAAAAACAATCAAGTTTTGCGTTCTCTGGTCGATACTCTAATTAAGACGCTAGGAGGACGCACTATGAATTGGCTTGGCAACCTAAGTCCTGTGTACCGAAAGCCCTCTGCACCACCCACAAAAGTTTGGGCGATTAAGAAACAGGCCAGCATTGAAGAGCGCAAACAACGCCGCTTGGATGACCCATCGGATCATGATGCGTCACCACAAGCTGAAAAAGAGAACGCGCCACGCAAAAAAGATGATGGCTCGCTGGATGTCTACGTATAGGCGCCACCGTTTGATTAGGCGTCACCGCTCACCGCTGCAGGCGGTGAAAAAATCTCCATATTGGGAGTTGCAATCTAAGCTCACTTTGATATTGTCGAAAAAGAGACGAGATTGACCAACGTAAATGGACATCAAAAAATGACTCCAACGCTAATGACAATGCATCACCACCATCATCCTGACTAGTCTTTCGGGAGGAATGGTTTCGACTGGAAGACGAGTAAGAAGCGCTTCCGTCGGTCATTAGCCAGCTAACAAATTCAGACCCTCGGGAGCACCGTCTTCCGAGGGTTTTTTCTTTTTTAGCTTTTCATTTTTAGACAAGGAAGCACACATGCAAACACAACGCCTACGTATCGCCATCCAAAAAAAGGGCCGCCTCGCCAAAGAATGCCAAGAGCTGCTTAAACGCTGCGGGGTAAAAATCAATTACACCGGTGAACGTTTAGTGGTCCACGCCGAAAACATGCCTCTCGATCTGCTGCTGGTCCGTGACGATGATATCCCGGGCCTTATCATGGACGGCGTGGTTGATTTAGGCGTAATTGGCGAAAACGAGTTAGAAGAGGTACGCCTTGAGCGCATCAAGCTGGGCGAGCCTAGCCAATATCAACTGCTGCGCCGCCTCGATTTCGGCGGCTGTCGTCTCTCCATCGCCCTCGATAAAGACCAAAGCTATAACGGCCCAAAAGATCTAGCTAACCAGCGCATTGCCACCACCTACCCCAACATCCTTAAAGCCTATATGGATAAACAAGGTGTGAGCTTTAGCACCTGTATGCTCAATGGCTCAGTCGAAGTCGCGCCGCGTGCAGGGCTCGCTGATGCGATTTGTGACCTCGTTTCAACCGGTGCCACCTTAGAAGCCAATGGCTTGAAAGAAGCGGAAGTCATTTTTCGCTCCAAAGCGGTATTGATTCAGCGCGAGGGCAGCTTCAGTGAGGAAAAAACCGCATTGATTGAACGCTTGCTCACTCGCATGCAAGGGGTCATCCAAGCCAAAGAGTCTAAATACATCATGCTCCACGCGCCAAACGACACCCTAGAGCAAGTGGTCGAATTACTCCCCGGCGCGGAAGATCCCACCATCTTGCCGTTGGCTCACGAGAAAAACCGTGTGGCTGTGCACCTTGTGAGCACCGAGAATCTGTTCTGGGAAACCATGGAAAAATTAAAGCAGTTGGGCGCAAGCTCAATTTTGGTCCTGCCGATTGAAAAGATGATGGAGTAAGTCGCCATGCGTACAGTAGTCTGGAAATCACTCGGAGAGTCACAAAAAGAAGGCTTAATGCGCCGCCCTGCAATCACAACCGGCGCCCAAACCCAAGCGAGCGTCGCGGAGATTATCGCCGATGTCCGTGAGCGGGGAGATGAAAGCTTAAAAGCATTGACCCAAAAGTTTGATGGTGTCGAACTGGATAGCATCAAACTCGACAAAGGGGCCTTGGCCGAGGCTGAAGCGCGCTTGGGAGAAGACATTAAACTCGCCTTACGCCAAGCCTACGATAACATCAGCACCTTTCACCGTGCGCAAAAAGCGCAGCCGTTGAAAGTCGAAACCATGCCAGGGGTGGTGTGTGAATCCATTACCCGCCCGATTAACCGCGTGGGGCTGTATATTCCCGGTGGCAGCGCGCCTTTGCCTTCTACCGTATTGATGTTGGGCGTACCCGCACAAATTGCCGGCTGTCGTAAAGTAGTGCTGTGTACCCCACCGCCGGTGGCCGATGAAATTTTATACTGTGCCAAACTGTGCGAGATTGATGAGATTTATACCCTTGGCGGCGCACAAGCGGTGGCGGCGATGGCCTTTGGCACCCAAAGCGTGACCAAGGTGGATAAAATTTTTGGCCCGGGTAATGCCTATGTCACCGAAGCCAAACGGCAAGTGAGCCTCGCCGCTAATGGTGCGGCCATGGATATGCCTGCTGGCCCCTCGGAAGTGTTAGTGATTGCTGATGCTGGCGCAGATCCGGACTTTGTTGCCGCTGATTTACTCAGCCAAGCGGAGCACGGCCCCGACTCGCAAGTGGTGCTGGTGACCCCCGCGCCAGAAATGGCAGAGAAAGTGGCGGATGCAGTGCAGCAGCAATTAACTACGCTCAACCGCGCTGAGATTGCCAAACAAGCGCTGGGCAGCAGTGTGATTATTATTGCCGACACCCTCACTCAGTGCGTGTCGATTTCTAACCGTTATGGGCCAGAGCACTTGATTGTGCAAACTCAACAGCCAAGGGATTTATTGCCCCTGTTGGATAACGCTGGCTCGATTTTCTTAGGCGCATACTCGCCCGAGTCAGTGGGCGATTACGCCTCTGGCACCAATCACGTGCTCCCCACTTATGGTTATACGCGCACCTACAGCAGCCTTGGGCTGGCCGACTTTACCAAGCGAATGACAGTGCAACAGCTTAGTGACACTGGTTTGCAAGCATTGGGCCCAACAGTGATGCGTATTGCCGAAGCAGAAGGCTTGGATGCACACCGCCAAGCGGTCGAAATTCGTCTGACTAAACTACAACAAACTCAAGCCTCAGAGGACTCGTTAGCATGAGTATCGAAAAACTCGCCCGTGAGCAAGTACAAGCGCTTACTCCCTATCAGTCAGCCCGCCGTATCGGCGGTAGCGGGGATGTCTGGCTCAATGCCAACGAGTCACCCTTTGACAATGCTTACACCGTAAGCGGCCAAGGGCTCAATCGCTACTCCAGCTGCCAGCCGGCATCATTGATTAATGCCTATGCAGACTATGCCGGCGTAGCAACGAACCAAGTCATCACCACTCGTGGCGCCGATGAAGGGATTGATTTGTTGCTGCGTGCCTTTTGCGAGCCAAACCAAGATAGCGTGCTGATTTGCCCGCCTACCTATGGCATGTATGCGGTCAGTGCGGAAAACCAAGGGATCACCACCATCCAAGTCCCGCTCACCGCCGACTGGCAGCTAGACATGGCAGGAATTGATACCGCCTTGGAGGCAGATGCCAGCATCAAGCTTATCTTCCTGTGTAGTCCCAATAATCCGACCGGCAATCTCATTAACCGCGACGACATAGAAGCGCTACTTACCCGCACTCAAGATCGCGCGATTGTGGTGCTGGATGAAGCCTATATCGAATTTAGTCCAGAAGCGACCTGCACCGACTTGCTCGCACGCTTTGAGAATCTGGCCATTTTGCGCACCCTATCAAAAGCGTTTGCTCTGGCGGGACTGCGTTGCGGCTTTACCCTCGCTAGTCCCGCGATTATTAACTTGATGCTCAAGGTGATCCCGCCATACCCGGTGCCGGTCCCCGTGGCAGACATTGCCGAACAAGCGCTCTCCGAGGCCGGTTTAGCGCGAATGAAATATCAAGTTTTAGACTTAACCGCCAACCGTGCCTACCTGCAAGCCGGTCTCAGTATGCTACCCGGCGTCGAGGTGCATCCGGGCTTTGGTAATTATCTGCTCATCACGCTAGATGACGCTGACGCAGTGTTCGCACGTTTAGGGCGTGCCGGCATGATTGTGCGTCAGACCGCCGTTGCCAACAGCTTGCGCATCAGCATTGGTAACCGTGACGAATGTGAAAAAGTGCTGGCCTTTATCCGCCAGCAACTCAGTGAATAAGGACAACCACTGTGAAAGACAAGATTTTATTTATTGACCGTGATGGCACCTTAATTGTTGAGCCGCCTGAAGATTATCAAGTGGATCGTCTGGATAAATTGGCCTTTGAGCCGGACGTGATCCCTGCACTAATCAGCCTGCAAGCGGCGGGTTACACCTTGGTGATGGTGAGCAATCAAGATGGTCTGGGAACCGAGAGCTTCCCGCAAGCGGACTTTGATGCGCCACACAACATGATGATGGCCCTGTTTCGCTCACAAGGGATCCATTTTGAAGACGTACTGATTTGCCCGCACTTTGATAGCGATGACTGTAGCTGTCGCAAACCCAAACTAGGCTTGGTGAAAGACTATCTACAGCAAGGCCGAATTGATTTCGCCCAATCAGCGGTAATTGGCGATCGCGACACCGATATCACCTTAGCAAACAATATGGCGCTACAAGGCATCAAATACCAACGCGACGTGATGAGCTGGCCACAGATTGTCGAGCGTCTCACCCAGCAGCCGCGACTGGCCAGCGTCACCCGCACCACCAAAGAAACCGACATTCAGGTAGATGTTAACCTGGATAAGAGTGGCGGCAGTCGCATTGAAACCGGACTGGGCTTTTTTGACCACATGTTGGATCAAATTGCCACCCACGGCGGTTTTCAGCTCAACGTTCGCGTAAAAGGCGATTTGCACATCGACGACCACCACACCATTGAAGATACCGCCCTCGCGTTGGGCGACGCACTCAAACGGGCGCTGGGTGACAAGCGCGGCATTGGCCGTTTTGGCTTTAGCCTGCCGATGGATGAGTGCTTGGCGCAATGTGCATTGGATTTATCCGGACGCCCCTATTTGAAATTTGAGGCCAGCTTCCCGCAGCCACAAGTGGGCGATATGTCGACCGAAATGGTGGGACACTTCTTCCGCTCGTTGACCGACACCTTGGCCTGTACTCTGCACCTGACGGTGTCGGGCGAAAACACCCACCACTTGGTGGAAAGCTTATTTAAAGCCTTTGGCCGCACCTTGCGTCAAGCCATCAAGGTCGAAGGCGACGCCCTGCCAAGCAGTAAAGGAGTGCTGTAATGCGCAAACAGACTGTCATTATCGATACCGGCTGCGCCAATGTGGCCTCAGTGCGCTTTGCTGTTGAGCGTTTGGGGTATCAAGCCACACTAAGCCGCGATCCGGACGTGGTGCTAGGGGCAGATAAACTCTTTTTGCCCGGCGTCGGCACGGCAAGCGAAGCGATGAAAAACCTCACCGAGCGCGGCTTGGTAGATTTGGTTAAGCAAGTAGAGCAACCGCTGCTGGGAATATGTCTTGGTATGCAAATGTTGGGGACGCACTCCGATGAAGGCGATAGTCCCGTTGAGTGCCTCGGCCACATCCCCGCGCCCACCAAACTGATGGATACCGCTGGGCAGCCTCTGCCTCATATGGGTTGGAACCGAGTCGCCACCGTCAATGACCATCCCTTATTCGATGGCATTCCCGCAGGCAGCCACTTTTACTTTGTCCACAGTTACGCGATGCCGGTCGGTGATTACACCTTGGCACAATGTCATTATGGTCATGCGTTCAGTGCGGCCATCAATCGAGGCAATTACTTCGGGGTTCAGTTTCACCCTGAGCGCTCGGGCAAAGTGGGCGCGCGTTTGATTCAGAATTTTTTGGAGATGTAAGCAAGGATGATTATACCAGCACTCGACTTGATAGACGGCCAAGTGGTGCGCCTTTATCAAGGAGATTATCAGCAAAAAACCGACTACAGTTTTGACCCGCGTGAGCAGTTTGCGCGTTACCATCAAGCGGGCGCGGATTGGTTGCACCTCGTGGATTTAACCGGCGCTAAAGATCCCAACGCGCGTCAGGTCGATTTAATCACCGAGATTTTGCAATCAACGCCTGCCAACATCCAAATTGGCGGTGGCGTGCGCACCGAAATGGACGTGATTGAGCTGCTGAACACCGGCGCGCAGCGCGTAGTGATCGGCTCCACCGCGGTCAAATCCCCCGATTTAGTCAAAGGCTGGATGCAAACCTACGGCCCTGACCGCATTGTATTGGCCCTCGACATTCATATCGACAGCGACGGGACGCGACGCGTGGCGGTGTCCGGCTGGCAACAAGACTCCGGCGTCACCATTGAAGCGCTCCTCGACGATTATCTGTCCGTCGGGCTCAAGCATGTGCTATGCACCGACATTTCCCGCGATGGCACCTTACAAGGCAGTAATGTGGCGCTTTACCGCGACTTGTGTCAGCGCTATCCGAGCATTGCGTTTCAATCGTCAGGCGGCATTGGCAGTCTCGAAGACATTCGCGCCTTACGCGATACTGGCGTCGCAGGCGTGATCGTCGGCCGCGCCCTACTGGAAGGCAACTTTAGCGCAGAGGAGGCGATCACATGCTGGCAAAACGGATAATTCCTTGTTTGGACGTCCGCGACGGACAAGTGGTCAAAGGCGTGCAATTTCGCAATCACGAAATCATCGGCGATATCGTCCCGCTCGCCAAACGCTACGCTGAAGAAGGCGCTGACGAGCTGGTGTTTTATGACATCACCGCCTCCAGTGACAGCCGAGTGGTCGATAAAAGCTGGGTCAGTCGCGTCGCGGAAGTAATTGATATCCCGTTTTGCGTCGCCGGTGGAATTAAATCCGAAGCCGATGCCCAACAAATCTTGGAATTCGGCGCGGATAAAATATCGATTAACTCACCCGCCTTGGCCGACCCAAGTTTGATCACTCGGCTGGCCAATAAGTTTGGCGTGCAGTGCGTGGTGGTTGGGATTGATTCTTTCTTCGATGAAGCGACCGGGCACTATCAGGTCTATCAATTTACCGGCGATGAAAGCCGCACTCAGGCCACGCCTTGGCAAACCGCCGCGTGGGTTGAGGAAGTCCAACAGCGAGGCGCGGGCGAAATCGTACTCAATATGATGAACCGCGATGGCGTGCGCCAAGGCTATGACTTAACCCAACTCAACATGGTGAGAGAGCGCTGTCAGGTGCCTCTGATTGCCTCCGGCGGTGCGGGGGAAATTTCGCATTTCGCCGACGCCTTTTTACAAGCAAATGTCGATGGCGCGCTGGCCGCCTCGGTGTTTCACAAGCAAATCATCGCGATAAGCGAATTAAAACAAGCATTAAAACAACAAGGGATCGAGGTAAGAGTATGACGGCAGCATGGGTAGAACGTATCGATTGGGAGAAAAACGCCGGCTTGGTGCCTGCGATTATCCAACACAGCGATAGCGGCCAAGTGTTGATGCTGGGCTACATGAATGCCGATGCACTGAACGCGACGCTCGAAACCGGTCGTGTCACCTTTTGGTCACGCAGTAAATCACGCCTTTGGGTAAAAGGCGAAAGCTCCGGTCATGTGTTAAGCCTTGAGCACATTGCACTCGATTGCGATCAAGACACCTTGTTGGTCACGGCGACACCACACGGACCCACCTGTCACCTCGGCACGACCACCTGCTTTGACAGTGACAATAAACCGCCACACACCGGCCCCGGCTTTTTATCGAGCCTAGAGCAAGTACTTGCCAGCCGCAAAGACGCCGCGCCTGATGACTCTTACACCGCAAGTCTATTTGCCAAAGGCACCAAGCGTATCGCGCAAAAAGTGGGGGAAGAAGGGGTCGAAGTCGCCCTCGCTGCCACGGCAGGCGATAAGGCCGAGCTATTAAACGAAAGCGCCGACTTGCTCTATCACCTGTTGGTATTACTGCAAGACCAAGAGCTTAGCCTCCATCAAGTGACCGAAGTCCTCGCCTCTCGCCATCAAGGCTAACGCCCACGCGCGTGTTAACCTAAACATGGTCCCTCCAAAGCGCCGCCCACATTCGGCGCTTTTTGAGTTGTACTAAGCCGCTTAAAACGGCGCTGTTTCCTAAATAATTTAACTTGTCACTCCCGCAGTGATCAGATCGTCAGAGCCTACAAACGAGGTTGAGGCTTTACGTTTATCGGTAGAGTCGGTGTATTTATCAGTTACCGAGTTGAATAACCGAAATAATTCTTTTTACCTCAGTGCGTTAGACGACTGATTTGATCAACAACGCCCGCTAAAAGTGCTCGGCGAGGCGGGCAAAAAGAAGCGGCTTACATTAGAAAGTCTGTTCACTGCCTTGATATATACCGCTATTTGGATTAGCGCATTATGTACCTGCTTGAACAGCAACTCCACCTTGTGACACCCTTTTTACTTCAAGAATTTAATATGGAAGTGAGCCCGTAAAAACAATCCCATCAGCTACAAGACTATATTTCTTCCCTAAATTATAACGTTCTAAATATCTCTTCTCATCTTGATTGTAAGAGCTCATTGCTTTAAACTCAGTAAAGCTTCCGATATAATCGTATCCATAGTATGTTCGGTAATCACCATAGACGACTGAATCAGTCAGTAGCTCCCAACCATATCTGTCTCTAATAGTTATTGTTGTCGAGATATTATGGGGAATAGGCCAAATGCTCCTTATCCGTACTGTTTCTTTAGAGTACTCGCCTAAGACAAAAGCTTTATCGTTGGGAATATCTTCACATTGATCAATTGTGACTGTATTGAAATCTCTGTGGGGTCGCTCATGAGTGAAAGGGAGTCTTTCTATCGCGTTCACTGGTCTTAGTTCGTGAGGCCCATTACGATTAGGTCCCAATTCAATATAGCCGCGAGGTAAGGGAGCTACTTCGAGCCAGTCATTATTATTATCGACAATTTTTATCTGTGGAGTCTCATGCGTCGCCACAAAGTTTGGACTATATTCATAAGTAATTTCAAATAGATAGTCGTACATGGCAGGTGTCTGTACATTTGAGAACGCGTTACTTACTGATGCTTTTAACATGGAAATAGCTTTGGTATCAGTGAGATAGGTTTCAATAAGCTTATGTCCTGATATATCACCCTTATCACTTACAGTCGCAGTAAAGTTGGATTTGGGCACTGAGCCGATACCAGTTAACTGAAGACCATTGATTACCAAGTCATTGCCAGAAAGAATATAGTCACCTTTAAGGAGCGGTGATGCAGGTGCAATATGAATTGCTTTTACGTTACTACCATCATATCCCTTTTGAGATGTCGCGTAGTCAAATGACCTATTCATCCAAAGGTTGCCTTGAGAGTGAGCGATATAGATCAGCTTTTTACCTTGCCAAGTCAGAGCATCATTGATTAAGCGATGATTCCTTTGTGTAATCTCGGTCTCAGGAGAATCTACCATCCCATTAAGTCGTTCAAGAAAAAAACTGATAGCTTCTTGTTTTGATTTAGAGAAAAGATCATTGAAGAATGAGATAGGAGTTGAAATAATAGTACCGAGCTTTTCAGCGATTGACCCTTCCCCGCGCCCATTCATTAACTCCCAGAAGAGTTCCCATTTATCATTCAGCCTCTGGTCCATTTCTTCGGTACGCTGGTCAAAGGTTTCGGCTAAATCGGCAATAATATTAATACCGCCACTCTCAATGTTAGATTCATTATAAAAAAGCTGGTAATCGACCTTTTCGCCTTGGTATTGCTGGTAATTTAAAGTAGTTATTAGCTTGTCTAATGAATTATCTGCGCCTCGCTCTGTGTTAGCTACACCATTGAAAAAAGCAATAGTATAGCCCTCAACTTTGCATGAAGACGCCAGTGCCTGATAGGGCTGCATAATAAGAAGAAAAATGACGAAGTATAGCTGTTTATTCACAGTACTCCTCCTTAGCCTCAAGCATTATTGAGGTCGAGCCATCAAGTAAATGATTATACTCAAGGTAAGCCCTGGTTCTTTTTTTTGTATTATAGGTTAAAGATTCTATAGTCTCGGACGTATCTATACGGTCATCTACTGGAATGCCGACAAACTTCTTGCACGCCAAGACTTTGTTGTATTCTTCGCTGATTTCAAATGCTTTTTTTCGGTTCGCGTGAGTATCTTGACTGAAATCATAATACAGGCTTTTCTGCGCCTGACGGGCATCTTGTTTTAGGGCGTTACGTACCAGCTCTTTAACTTCAAGCGCGTTAAGGAACGCTTCAATGTCATCTCTAATCCCGTCACCATTTTCATCTTTTCCTGCAACAGAGTCGCTTCTGTCTATCAGGTGTTCATACTTCTCGTACAATAAACCTAACTGCTCATCTATTGTCTCTTTCGATTGGAGCTCAGCGGTCAGCGCTGGGGTTTTCTCTATGCGCGTCGAGTCACCAGGGACAGGCGTCTCTATCGGCGATGATTGGTCAGCAACCGGTTTGCTGTCCTCTTTGCAGCCGACGAGGATGAGTAATATAGCGAGTGCGATGTAACGCATGGTTATATCCTTTTTATGAGGGAGTTAATTATAAGATAAATAATGCTTCGACACTTTGCATGAAGACGCCAGTGCCTGATGGGAGTGTATAACAATAAGGAAAGTGATAAAGCATAGCTGTTTATTCACAGTACTCCTCCTTATCATCAAGCATTATTGAAGTCGAACCATCAAGTAAATGATTATACTCAAGGTAAGCCTTGGTTCTTTTTTTGGTATTGTATGTTAAAGATTCAATAGTATTAGAAGTGTTTGTTATATCCCTAACTGGGGTCCCAACAAAATCCTTACACGCCAAGACTTTGTTGTATTCTTCGCTGATTTCAAATGCTTTTTTTCGGTTCGCGTGAGTATCTTGACTGAAATCATAATACAGGCTTTTCTGCGCCTGACGGGCATCTTGTTTTAGGGCGTTACGTACCAGCTCTTTAACTTCAAGCGCGTTAAGGAACGCTTCAATGTCATCTCTAATCCCGTCACCATTTTCATCTTTTCCTGCAACAGAGTCGCTTCTGTCTATCAGGTGTTCATACTTCTCGTACAATAAACCTAATTGCTCATCTATTGTCTCTTTCGATTGGAGCTCAGCGGTCAGCGCTGGGGTTTTCTCTATGCTCGTTGAGTCACCAGGAGCAGGCGTCTCTATCGGCGATGATCCGTCAGCAATCGGTTTGCTGTCCTCTTTGCAGCCGACGAGGATGAGTAATATAGCGAGTGCGATGTAACGCATGGTTATATCCTTTTTATGAGGGAGTTAATTATGAGATAAATAATGCTTCGACACTTTGCATGAAGACGCCAGTGCCTGATGGGAGTGCATAACAAGAAGGAAAATAATAAAGCATAGCTGTTTATTCACAGTACTCCTCCTTATCATCAAGCATTATTGAAGTCGAACCATCAAGTAAATGATTATACTCAAGATAGGCCATGGTTCTTTTTTTGGTATTATAAGTTAACGCTCTTATTGTTCTAGAGGTATCTATACTATCGTCAACTGGGATGCCGACGAACCCTTTACACGCCAAAACTTTGTTGTATTCTTCGCTGATTTCATATGCTTTTTTTCGGTTCGCGTGAGTATCTTGACTGAAATCATAATACAGGTTTTTCTGCGAATAACGTGCATTTTGCTTTAGGGCGTTACGTACCGGCTCTCTAACTTCAAGCGCGTTAAGGAACGCTTCAATGTCATCTCTAATCCCGTCACCATTTTCATCTTTTCCTGCAACAGAGTCGCTTCTGTCTATCAGGTGTTCATACTTCTCGTACAATAAACCTAATTGCTCATCTATTGTCTCTTTCGATTGGAGCTCAGCGGTCAGCGCTGGGGTTTTCTCTATGCGCGTCGAGTCACCAGGAGCAGGCGTCTCTATCGGCGATGATCCGTCAGCAATCGGTTTGCTGTCCTCTTTGCAGCCGACGAGGGTAAGTAATATAGCGAGTGCGATGTAACGCATGGTTATATCCTTTTTACGGGGAAGCGACTTATGAGCTAAACGAGTCTTCACCTTTCTTAAAAAGACCTGATACTTTTTCCAAAGAACCTGGCAAAGCGGCCATTGAAGACGCATGTTACACCGGAATAAATTTTTTACTTGTCTCAGAAAAGATAATACTGATTATTTGGAATGACATCTCAGGTTATTTTGTGTGTTACACGAGTTTGCTTTTAGTAGTGCTAAGGCCAGCTTTGGCATGATGGTTCAGGGCAAGATCGCGAACGTTTTTAACCATAAAAGGATCGGTTTGACGATCATCTTTGGTAGCGAATCGCCAAATCCTGCTCAGATCAGTTAAACTGCCTGTATTCCCGACAGTTAGTGACAAGGCGTCCTATGTTTAACGGCAAATCCATTCTGATCACCGGCGGTACTGGTTCTTTTGGTAAAAAGTACGTCCGCACCCTGCTTGAACGCTATCAACCACGTCGCCTCGTGGTGCTCTCTCGCGATGAGCTCAAGCAATATGAAATGCAGCAAACCTTTAACGCCCCTTGCATGCGCTATTTTATCGGCGATGTGCGTGATGGCGATCGCTTAATGCAAGCGATGCAAGGCATTGACTATGTGATTCATGCTGCTGCACTCAAGCAGGTACCTGCCGCCGAATACAACCCGATGGAGTGTATCAAGACCAACATTCACGGTGCAGAGAATGTGATTCGAGCCGCGATTGCCAACGGGGTCGAAAAGGTGATTGCGCTCTCGACCGATAAAGCCGCCAGCCCCAATAATCTCTATGGCGCCACCAAACTGTGTTCAGATAAATTGTTTGTCGCCGCTAACAATATGACCGGGGGCCAAAAGACACGTTTTTCGGTGGTGCGCTATGGCAATGTGGTCGGCTCGCGCGGCTCTGTGGTGCCTTTGTTTAAGAAAAAGGCAGCGGAAGGCGCGGATCATTTGCCCATTACTCACCCTGAAATGACCCGCTTTTGGATTACCTTGCAGCAAGGGGTGGATTTCGTGCTGAAAAACTTTTCGCGCATGTATGGCGGAGAAATATTTGTTCCTAAGATCCCATCAGTTCGCCTGACGGATCTCGCCAGCGCCTATGCCCCGAACACACCCGTCAAGGTGATAGGCATTCGCCCCGGTGAAAAAATGCATGAAGTGATGTGTCCGGCTGACGATGCCCATCTGACGCTCGAATTTGCCGAGCATTACGTGATTTGCCCAACAATTAAGTTCTACGACGCCGATTATGACTACCGAGAAAATGCGTTGGGCGAAAAAGGACAGTCCGTGCCAGAGGGCTTTGAGTATCAATCAGGCACTAACCCAGATGTGTTAACCGTCGAGGCCATTTTGCAACTCGACGCCGAGCAGTAAAGGAGTATGGCGTTGATCCCATACGGAAAGCAGCATCTTAGTGAGCAAGACTACGCCGCTGTGCTTGAGGTGCTAAAAAGTGATTATCTGACGCAAGGCCCGCAAGTTCCGGCTTTTGAAGCCGCCGTCGCCGAACTCACCGGGGCTGCGCATGCGGTCGCCGTCAATAGCGCAACATCTGCCCTGCATCTCGCTTGTCTGGCCCTAGAACTAGGCCCAGGCGATCGTTTATGGACCTCGCCCATTACCTTTGTCGCGTCAGCCAATTGTGGTCGATACTGTGGTGCCGAGGTGGACTTTGTCGATATCGACCCGAACACACGTAACCTATGCCCCCAGCAGCTCGCGAAAAAGCTAGCGCAAGCGGCCGCTACTCACACCTTGCCCAAAGTGCTGGTGGTGGTGCATATGGCCGGTGCCAGTGCGCCAATGGCCGAGATTGCCGCGCTCGCTAAGCGTTATCAGGTAGCCATTATTGAGGATGCGTCACATGCGATGGGCGCCCACTATCAAGAAGCGGCGGTGGGTGGATGCCAGTACAGCGATATTAGCGTGTTTAGTTTTCATCCTGTCAAAGTGGTTACCGCGGGAGAGGCTGGGGTTGCCACCACCCAAAGTGTCACATTGGCGAAAGCACTGCGTCAGTTGCGTAGCCACGGGATCACCCGTGACGCAGAAGATAGCCACGCTAGCTTACCGCCTTGGGGTTATGAGCAGCATGCATTGGGGATGAACTATCGCCTCTCGGATATTCATGCCGCGCTTGGCCGTTCACAGTTAACCCAGCTTCGTTCCTTTATCGCCAGACGGTTTGCACTCGCCGAGCGTTACCATCAGGCACTGGCCGATTTGCCCGTCAAGCGGCCCGTTTTAGATCCTGAGTCGGCATGGCATTTGTATTTGATTGAGCTTGAGCACGCCGATACACGCCGCGCCGTTTTTGAAGCAATGCGTGCGCAAGGCATTGGCGTGAACGTGCACTATATTCCTGTGCATACGCAACCTTACTATCAGGCTCTGGGCTTCGAGCCCGGAGACTTCCCGCTTGCCGAACAGTATTACGCGGGCGCACTCACTTTGCCGCTTTACCCCGATTTAACCGAGCAACAGCAAGATACAGTGATTGCTGCGCTACAAAAAGCCATTGAGGACGCGTGACCGATGAATGTATGTATTATTCCCGCCCGAGGTGGCAGCAAACGCATTCCGGGCAAGAACCTCAAACGGTTTAACGGTGCGCCCATTATCACTTATGCCATTGCGACAGCACGTCAAAGTGGGTTATTCGATCGGGTCTTGGTTTCCACCGATTGCGACGACATTGCCAGTGTGGCACGCGATGCAGGCGCTGAAGTGCCTTTTGTACGTCCCGCCGAGATTGCCGGTGATCACGCCACGACCTTGGATGTGCTTGAGCATGCTATCCAGTGGCTGAACCAGTCGCCACAGCACACGCCTTTGCACGCGGTATGCTGCTTGTATGCGACCACTCCCTTTGTCACCACGGATGACTTGCGCCAAGGCTTAGCGTTACTGAACGGCGACACTGTCAAATACAGTTTTGCCGCCACCCGCTACGCCTTTCCAATTCAGCGCAGTATTCATGTCGATGCCGATGGCAGTGTCAGCATGTTGTGGCCCGAGCACTTCACTACGCGCTCACAAGACTTACAACCGGCGTACCACGATGCGGGAATGTTTTACTGGGGCACGCCAAGTGCGTTTTTAGCGCGCGAGCCGGTTTTTGCCCCCCACTCGAAAGCCGTGTTGATCCCCCATTACCGCGTGCAAGACATTGATGAGCCTGACGACTGGCTACGCGCTGAGCTAATGTATCAACTGTTGGAGCAACAGGCCTTGCTATGAGCCATATTGCCATTCGAGTCGATGCCTCCCAAGCGATAGGCACTGGGCACGTCAGCCGCATGCACGTGTTGGCTAGCATGCTACAAGGGTCTGGTCATCAGGTAACCTTGGTCTGTCGCGACTTACCCGGTAACTTGATAGCGGTGAGCCAAGAGCAAGGCTTAACAGTGGCGGTGTTGCCTGCCCCAAAAAACTTGCTTAGCAACACCGATTGGCTGGGTGTGAGCCAGTGGCAAGATGCCGAAGAGACAACCGCATGCGTGGCTAACCAGCCGGTGGATTTAATGGTGGTGGATCATTACGCCTTAGATGCCCGCTGGGAACAATCGATTCACACCCACTTGGGCTGTCCGGTGATGGTGGTTGATGATTTAGCCAATCGGCCCCACGATTGCGCGTTTTTACTCGATCAAAATCCTTGGCCTGATCTCACCACGCGCTACGCGTCACAGCTTTTAAATTCACAAGCCCGATGCTTATTGGGGCCAGACTATGCACTATTGCGTCCAGTATTTGCCGCCTTACATCAGTCTCCACCGCCGCGGGAAGATAAGGTGATCGCCTTTTTCTCCGGCACGGATCCGACCGGTGAAAGTCGCAAGCTCGTGGACGCGGTCAAACACCTAGCACATGAGCAGAAGCGCGAGAGCTTGCCTTTCTCGCTATTAATTGTCACCGGCCAGCGTAACCCAGACCGCGATGTATTGTGTAAAGCGCCTGTCCCCGATGGAGTTCGCGTAGTGGAAGCACTGTCGGACTTTGATGCCCACATGGCACGGGCACGCTACGCGTTTGGGGCGGCCGGTGTAACAGCCATTGAGCGCAGCTGCTTGGGGGTCCCGAGCACCTTGGTGTGTGTGGCGGAAAACCAACACGCCATGGCCGAGTATCTCGCCGGACAGCCAGGCTATCAGTACTTGGGACGCGGTGAGCACACCCGCTGGCAAGATTACGCGTCTGCACTGCAGCACCTTGCGGCAAACTGGCATCAGCTTCCTACCCTACCAGCGATCACTGATGGAAAAGGCGCAGAGCGCGTGGTCGCGGCCTTGGAGCATCACTTATGCAACTGATTTTTAAAGCGGTGAGTCACGCGGACAGTGACACTTTATGGCATTGGCGCAATCGTCCCACTGTCCGCCAGTTTATGTACACCCAGCATGAAATTAGCCATGATGAGCACAAGGCATGGTTCAGCCATATGCTCGCCAACACGCACCGTTATTTTTATATCGTTTATAAGCGCGTAGACAGCCAACCGGACAAGCCACTTGGCGTGGTCAATCTTGACCTCGATAGCGAGAAGAGGACAAGTGCGATCTGGGCTTTTTATGCGGCTCCGGATGCACCGCGTGGCAGCGGCGCACTCATGGAATTTGGCGCATTAAGTTTAGCATTTGAGACCTTGGGCGTGACCCAATTGAACTGTGAGGTGCTCAGTCATAATCAGGGGGTGGTTCGGCTACATCAACGCTTTGGCTTTCGTGAAACGCCGCAAAGTCGGCAACGCACCTTTTCCCTGCCTGAGGGAAAAACCGTCGAGATTGTATGCCTGTCTTTGTCCGCGGATGAGTGGCAGCAAGGCGCCAGCGCCCTTCAAACCAAACTGAATATCGATACGGTTTATGAACGACATTAAGATTGCAGGCCGTTTGATCGGCCCCCAGCATCCTCCCTATATCATTGCCGAAATGTCGGCGAACCATAATGGTAGCCTTGAGCTTGCCAAACAAACCCTTTCCATGGCCAAAGCTTGCGGTGCCGATGCCGTCAAAATGCAAAGCTATACCGCCGATACCATTACCCTTGATTGCGACCACGATGAGTTTCAGATCAAAGGCGGACTATGGGATGGTTATAGTCTTCACCAGCTATATCGCTGGGCACAAACCCCGTTTGAGTGGCACAAGCCGTTATTTGATCACGCGAGAAAAGAAGGCATCACCTTATTCTCCTCTCCTTTTGATTGCTCAGCGATTGATTTGCTCGAAGATCTTAACGCTCCTGCCTATAAAATTGCCTCGTTCGAGGCGATTGATTTGCCCTTGATTCGCTATGCCGCGCAAACCGGTAAACCGATGATCATCTCAACCGGCATGGCTGACGAGACAGAGATTGCCGAGGCGGTGGCGACGGCCCGTGATAACGGCTGTCGTGAGCTGGTGTTGCTTCATTGTATCAGCGCCTACCCTGCGCCGATTGAACAAAGCCATCTGCGAACCATTCCAACCTTAGCCACACGCTATCAAACCTTGGCGGGCTTATCCGATCATTCGCTGACCAACACCGCCGCGATCGCAGCCGTCGCACTCGGCGCGTGCGTGATTGAAAAACATGTGATGCTCTCTGAAGATTCGGGAGGCCCGGATGCCGCTTTCTCGCTTACCCCACCTGCACTCAGTGCGCTTTGTGAGCAAACCTACGCGGCGTGGCAAGCGTTAGGAGAAAGCGCCCTCACTATACGAGAGGCCGAGTCGAGCAACCGGCAATTTAGGCGTTCCTTGTATGTCTGTGAGGATATCGCACCCGGTGAGCCACTGACGCCCGATAATGTGCGCAGTATTCGTCCGGGCTTTGGGTTGGCACCGAAACACTATGATGCCGTGATCGGAAAGCGCGCAACACGCGCGTTAACCAAAGGCACCCCGTTGTCGTGGGAAGATATAGACTGATAGCCTGAGTGGATTATTTCCAAGACCACAAACAAAAAACCCAGCTAGCAAGCCGGGTTTTGTCATCGTGCGATAATGCAATTACATTTGCGCAATCATGTCATCTGCGAACTCAGAGCACTTACGCAGGCTTGCACCTTCCATCAGACGCTCAAAGTCATAGGTCACTGTTTTGTTCGCAATCGCTTTTTCCATTGCTTTGATCACCAGATCAGCGGCTTCAAACCAGCCCATATGGCGCAGCATCATTTCTGCAGACAGAATGAGTGAACCTGGGTTCACCTTATCTTGACCGGCGTATTTCGGCGCCGTGCCGTGGGTAGCTTCAAACAGCGCCACACCGTCACCAATGTTGGCACCAGGAGCAATACCGATACCACCAACTTGCGCTGCCAGTGCATCGGAGATGTAGTCGCCATTCAGGTTCATAGTGGCAATCACATCATACTCCGCCGGACGCAGCAGGATTTGCTGCAAGAACGCATCCGCGATGGAGTCTTTGATGGTGATCTGTTTGCCGGTTTTTGGATTCTTCATCGTCATCCAAGGACCGCCGTCCAGCAACTCAGCACCAAATTCTTCTTTGGCCACTTCATACGCCCAGTCTTTAAACGCCCCTTCGGTAAACTTCATGATGTTACCTTTGTGGACGATAGTCAGTGAGTCGCGATCGTTATCGATGGTATACTCAAGCGCCGCACGAACCAGGCGCTTAGTGCCTTCTTCTGAGATTGGCTTGATACCCACGCCACACTGCTCTGGGAAACGGATTTTGTTGGCGCCCATTTCTTCACGCAGGAATTTAATCACTTTATCCGCTTCCGCGGTGCCTGCTTTAAACTCGACACCCGCGTAGATGTCTTCTGAGTTTTCACGGAAGATCACCATATCCGTGTCTTCTGGCTTTTTCAGTGGGCTAGGAACGCCAGTGAAGTAGCGAACAGGACGCGCGCAGATGTAAAGATCGAGTTCTTGACGAAGGGCTACGTTCAGAGAACGAATACCACCACCCACAGGGGTTGTCAGTGGGCCTTTGATGGCAACTTTGTATTCACGAATAAAATCAAGTGTTTCAGCAGGCAGCCATTGATCATCACCGTATACCTTGGTGGATTTCTCACCGGTGTAGATTTCCATCCATGAAATCTTACGCTCACCGTTGTAGGCCTTAGCAACTGCTGCATCAACAACTTTAATCATTGCAGGGCTAACATCCATCCCGATGCCGTCCCCTTCAATGTAAGGGATGATTGGGTGGTTAGGGACTACCAGTTTTGTGCCGTCGAGCGTGATCTTCTGACCTTCCGCCGGTACAACTACTTTACTTTCCATTTTAATCTCCTAGCGTCCATTTGTTATCTTTGTGTAAGATGCGCACTGAGGATACTTGAATTCAGGCAACACGCCAAACAGATTATTACGTGTATAATACGGAAGTCTCATTTGCCGTTTAATCTATTTGACAGTCCTTATGACCAAGAAACCCCGCGCCAAGCCAGCATCGAATACTGTTTTAAACACAACGAAAAAAGCGCCAACAGCACCGCCCACTCAAGCTTCATCCCCACGCACCACACGCGTTATTCTCGTTAACAAACCGTATAATATGTTAACGCAATTCAGTGGCGAACCCGCCGATAGCACATTAGCCGACATCGTATCAGTCAAAGATGTCTATCCAGCCGGTCGGCTTGATAAGGACAGCGAGGGGTTGCTGGTCCTTACCAATAACGGCGCCTTACAAGCAAGACTGACCCAGCCGTCCTCCAAATCCGACAAAACCTATTGGGTGCAAGTTGAAGGCGAACCCAGCGAAGAGGCAATCCAAGCACTTTGCGACGGTGTCGAATTAAAAGATGGCCTCACGCTGCCTGCCGATGTCACCAAAATGGCACCACCCACCGTTTGGGAACGCCATCCCCCGGTTCGTTATCGCGCAAACATTCCTACCACTTGGTTAAAAGTGGTTTTGCGTGAAGGGCGAAATCGGCAAGTACGCCGCATGACTGCACATATCGGCCACCCGACGCTGCGCTTGATCCGCGCTCAGCTGGGCCCGTGGCAACTGGAAGATTTACAGCCGGGCCAGTGGCGTGAAGTCGCTCCCCCGAAAGGCTTTGAGCAATTCACCCCTAAACCCAAAGGCGCAAAAGGGAAAGCACCACGTGGGCGCACTCGCCCGTCCAAGCGCGCACCGTCGAAGAAACGCAATGAGTACTAGGAATACCTGAACACACCATCGATCGATATGCGCACACAGCCCCTCCGCGCCAAGGATGGCGCGCATCCAATCCCAAGTATGACCCCTCATTGCTATGAATAGTATTAACATATGCCGGATCGGTCACAGGTCACGCGACCATCTACCTACCCATCTACTCACTTTGGGAAACGGCTAACGTGTGAGCCTTATCACATCTGTATCCGACGAATGGATTCTGTTAAACTCAGCGTCCGTTTATTGATAGCAGCATTTGTGATCACCATGTCAGATAACAGCAGCAAAAAAGTGATTGTCGGAATGTCCGGCGGTGTTGATTCGTCCGTTTCTGCCTACTTGTTGAAACAACAGGGTTATCAGGTCGAAGGCCTGTTTATGAAAAACTGGGAAGAGGATGACAACGAAGAGTACTGCTCTGCTGCAGAAGACTTGGCCGATGCACAAGCTGTCTGCGATAAGCTAGGCATTGAACTGCACACCATCAACTTCGCCGCTGAGTATTGGGATAATGTTTTCGAGCACTTCCTAACGGAGTACAAAGCAGGCCGCACGCCTAATCCAGACATTCTTTGTAACAAAGAAATCAAATTTAAGGCATTTCTCGAATTTGCCGACGAAGTGCTAGACGCTGACTACATTGCTATGGGTCACTATGTACGCCGTTCGTTTCCAGAAAATGGCGAAAAAGCACAAATGTTGCGCGGCCTAGATGGCAATAAAGATCAAAGCTATTTCTTATATACATTGAGCCATGAGCAAGTCGCGCGGAGTCTGTTCCCCGTGGGCGAACTGGAAAAACCACAAGTACGCCAAATTGCTGAAGAACAAGGCCTCGTGACCGCGAAAAAGAAAGACTCGACCGGTATTTGTTTTATTGGTGAGCGCAAGTTTACTGATTTTCTTGCTAAGTACTTGCCGGCACAACCGGGCCCGATTGAAACCACGGACGGCGACGTCATTGGTGAACACCAAGGCCTGATGTATCACACACTCGGCCAACGAAAAGGACTGGGGATTGGCGGCATGAAAGGCGGTAATGGTAGCGAAGAGCCTTGGTATGTGGTCGATAAAGATGTCGCACGCAATGTACTGATTGTCGGTCAGGGTCACGACCATCCTCGTTTGTATTCAGAAGGCTTAATTGCCGCCCAATTGCACTGGGTCGATCGCGAAGTTATCACTGAGCCACGTCGCTGTGCGGTGAAAACACGATACCGTCAGCATGATATATCATGTACTATCACGCCTATCGATAATGACACGATTAAAGTCACTTTCGATGAACCGCAAATTGCCGTTACGCCTGGCCAATCTGCCGTGTTTTATGATGGCGACGTTTGTCTTGGCGGTGGCATCATCGAGCAACGCATTTAAGGAGCCGTGATCAGTGGCAGAGACGATTTATGATCGCACCCTCGCCTTTGCGAGCATTTGTCAAGCAGCCAAGTTGGTGCAAGATGTATCCCGTCAGGGATATTGCGACCAAGATGCGCTGCGCACCAGTTTAAGCAGCATAATTGTGACCAACCCTTCCTCGACCCTCGACGTCTTTCGTGGTGAGGCGGGGGAAATCACAGGTGATGGCGAACGCGGCCTACGTATTGGCTTGGAAACACTGATCCATCAACTCGATAACGGCCGTAATGGGACGGAGCTGACGCGCTATCTCATCAACCTATTGGCTTTAGAGCGTAAGCTTGCCAGTCGCCGTGATGCGATGGCCCAGCTCGGTGATCGTATTGAAACCATCGAGCGCCAAGTCAGCCATTTCGATTTGCTCGATGAGCAGATGATCAGTAACCTTGCCAGCATTTACCTCGACGTGATCAGCCCGCTGGGCCCACGGATTCAAGTTTCTGGTGACCCTCAGCATTTACAACAAACCGGTGTTCAACATCGCGTGCGTGCCATTTTGCTGTCAGGGATCCGCAGTGCTGTATTATGGCGCCAAGTTGGCGGCAAACGCAGACACCTCATCTTTGGCCGTAAAAACATGGTTGAACAGGCCAAAATCATTCTAGCCCGTACCTAATCAGATTGAACTCAGGAGACAAAAAATGGAACTGTCAGCGCTGACTGCTGTTTCCCCGGTCGATGGCCGATATGGCACGAAAACGATTGCGTTGCGATCGATTTTTAGTGAATTTGGATTATTGAAGTATCGTACCATCGTCGAGATCCGCTGGCTGCAAAAGCTTGCTGCGACTGACAGCATCACAGAAGTGCCTGCGTTTAGTGATGAGGCCAATGCATTATTGGATCGCATTGCCGCTGAATTTAGTGAGCAAGACGCTGCGCGCATCAAAGAGATTGAGCGCACCACCAACCATGACGTCAAAGCGGTTGAATACTTTTTAAAAGAAAAAGTGGCTGACAACCCTGAGCTGAATGCTGTTAACGAATTTATTCACTTCGCTTGTACCTCTGAAGACATCAATAACCTGTCTCACGCGCTGATGCTTAAAGAAGCGCGCGATACCGTTATCTTGCCTGAGATGAAGCGCCTTGAAGCGGCGGTGAAAGATCTGGCTCAGCAGTTCCGTGATGTGCCTATGCTCTCTCGCACCCACGGCCAGCCTGCGTCTCCTTCAACCATGGGTAAAGAGATGGCGAACGTTGCCTACCGCATGGCGCGCCAAATCAAACAAGTCGAGAGCACTGAAATTCTCGGTAAGATCAACGGCGCAGTCGGTAACTACAATGCGCACCTCTCAGCCTATCCAGAGATTGATTGGCACGCCTACAGCGAAGCCTTTGTCACCTCGCTTGGTATTGATTGGAACCCGTATACAACCCAAATTGAGCCGCATGATTACATTGCCGAGCTTTTTGATGCCGTCTCGCGCTTTAATACTATCTTGATCGATTTTGACCGCGATATCTGGGGCTATATTGCACTCGGCCACTTTAAGCAAAAAACCGTTGCGGGCGAAATTGGTTCATCGACCATGCCACATAAAGTGAACCCGATTGATTTTGAAAACTCGGAAGGCAACCTAGGGTTGGCGAACGCGATTTTCTCTCATCTGGGCCAAAAGCTACCGATTTCTCGTTGGCAGCGAGATCTGACTGACTCCACCGTGCTGCGTAACTTGGGCGTGGGTGTAGGCTACACCTTGATTGCTTATACCTCGACCCTTAAAGGGATCAGCAAACTGGAAGTGAACCAAGCGGCGCTCGAAGCTGAATTGGACAAAAACTGGGAAGTACTGGCAGAGCCCGTTCAAACCGTAATGCGTCGTTATGGGATTGAGAAGCCGTACGAGAAGCTGAAAGAGCTTACACGCGGGAAACGTGTCGATGGTGAAGGCATGCGCCAGTTTATCGATGGCCTTGATTTACCAGAGCATGAAAAAGCGCGTCTTAAGCAAATGACGCCTGCCAATTATATTGGTGATGCGGTCAAGCTCACTGACAAACTTTAAGCAAAACGCTCCCATACCTCACGGCCTCCATTTGGAGGCCGTTTTTTATCCCCCTCGCACCGCCCCGCTCAGCGCGTTATACTGCCGCAAATTTCTTAACCTGTGATGCTATGTATCAGTTTCAATTTTCCATTGCCGACTTTATGTCCACCTATTGGCACCAAGCGCCTACCGTTATCCGCCAAGGCTTTATAGACTTCGAGGATCCCATCGACCCAGAGGAAGTCGCAGGCTTGGCGATGGAAGCCGATATTGATTCTCGCATGGTGACACACGCGAATGGTCAATGGCAGGTTGCCCACGGACCGTTTGAGGATTTTAGCGACTTTCCTGATACTCACGCGCAACTGATTGTTCAGGCAGCCAACCACTGGCACCCGGGCGCCCGCGAGCTAGCCAGTGCCTTTTCGACACTGCCTCAGTGGTTATTCGACGATCTTATGGTGTGCTATTCCCAACCGCATGGCGGCGTTGGTCCTCATATTGATCAATACGATGTCTTTATTGTGCAAGGCCAAGGGCGTCGTCGCTGGCGTGTGGGGCCCAAAGGGCAGTATCAAGAAGCCAATTTGGAAACAGGTCTTAAGCAAATTACCGGCTTCGATGCCATCATCGATGTGGTGTTAGAGCCGGGCGACATTCTTTATATCCCACCGGGCTTTCCGCATGAAGGGGATACGCTAGCGCCCTCGCTCAGTTACTCAATTGGCTATCGCTCACCAAAAGCCCGCGAGCTATTGAGTAGCTATGCCGACCAAGTTATCGTCGATGAAGCAGGCGACCATCATTTCCATTGGCCAGCCATGCAAGCACAACCCGACGCGCCGGCAGCATTGGATCCACAACATCTCGCGCAAATGGATGAGATGATGATGGCGTTAATGCACGACGAAACCCGTAAAAAGCGCTGGATTGGCGAGTTTCTCTCTCAGGCTCGACACGAGCTCGACTTGCTCAGCCCCGATCCGCAGTGGCAGCCTGATAGCCTCAAAGCCGCCATGCAAGATGGGCTTTGCTTAGAAAAACTCAGCGGCTTGCGTGCGTTTTATCACCCAGACCAGCCTGAAATGATTTTTATGCTCGGTGAAAGCTTTGATTTACCCGCAGGGTGTGAGTCACTCACCCCAGCGTTATGTAATCAGCGCTTTATTGATTGGGAAACCCTCGGCGATGCCGCTGACAATAGCCTGTTTTGGCCGATGCTCACGCTTTGGGTCAATCGCGGCTACTGGTACCCCCTAGAGGAAGCACCAGAGTAACCGCGTCTCATCAAGGTTATACTTTAAATTGGGCCGTAAGCGCACGCTGGCGGCCTGCTAACCCTTCAAGCTGGCTAGCGATGCTGGCGGTGGATTCAGCATGCGACAAGAGTTCATCACTGCGCTGACGAATATGCGTCACGTTTTGGGTGACATCGCCTGAGACAGCACTTTGTTGTTCAGCCGCGGCACTTATTTCACTATTCAGATCCATCATCTCCTGCATCGCCGCACGTATTTGATCTAGGCTGGTTACGGTTTCTTGCACTTTTTCCGCGGTATGATCTGCCAGTTGATTGCCATCGTGAATAGCAGAGACAACGGAGTCAGCCCCTGACTGCAGCGAGTCAATAACAGTACGGATCTGCGAGATAGACTGGTTGGTTCGCTGGGCCAATTCTCGGACTTCATCTGCGACCACCGCAAACCCGCGCCCCTGCTCCCCTGCGCGCGCCGCTTCAATGGCCGCGTTTAACGCAAGCAAGTTAGTTTGCTCTGACATGGTATCAATAACGGTTAAAATCTCGGTAATGTCTTGGCTGCTTTTATGTAAAGCTTGCGCATCATGCGTGGCACCATTGAGTGTCTCGACCAAGCGCGCCATCGCTTCAGACGAGGTTGTGACAATCGCCTCCCCACGCTCCGTCGCAGTGTTCACGGCACTGGCCGCGCTCAGTGCGGATTCAGTATGGCGGGCGACTTGCGTCGCCGTTTGCGTCATTTGTTCCGAGGCCGTTGCCACCGCGTCCAAGCTTGAGACTTGTTCACGACTACCATCTCGAGTTTGCGCCGCCACGCGTGATACTTCTTTAGCGGTGTGTTCCGCTTCTTTAACGCTATCAATCACGTTTGCCATGATGGGCTGGAGCTTATCGAGAAAGCGATTAAACCGCCCAGCTAATACACCAATTTCATCGCGGTTTTTGAGGATAATGCGCTGAGTCAGATCGCCATCACCATCCGCAATCTCCGCTAACCGAGCGGCTAAAAGGCGTAATGGTTTAACGATTTGCCGAGCAGCAAGACTCACGACGACTAAAGCCAGTAGAATGGCAATCACGCCCAAGGTACGCTCAGTTGTGGCGGCTTGCGCGCGTTGCGCGGTTATCTGCGACGCTAGCTGTGTCGCACTCGCCAGCAATGCTTGTTCCGGCAGCGAAATGAGCACTCCCCATGTTGCACTGGGTAACGCAATCGGCACATAGGTCATTAAGTGGCCTTTCTGCCACTGCGTTTTCGCGTCCCCTGCGCTTATCCACTCTGACAGCTGAGATGGTGCATAACGCAATTGCGAGATATCACTCCCCAATGCATTCGGCTCATCAGTTGCCACTAGCTGACCACGCTGGCTGATCACACTAATATGCCCACGGCCGTCAAAGAGTGCTTGGTCCGCTTGCTCAATCAAGGCTTGTAGATCGTTCAATTGGATCTCAATACCCAGCACACCGAGCACGTCACTATCACGCATCAGCGGTGAGGAAATCGTAACATGTAAGCCTTCTGTGTCGCTTTGGGGAGCAGACACACAAGCTGTACCTTGGCTGAGAGGGCATTGATACCAATAATTGCTGGGCTGCCCGGAGGCGGTGCGGGCGGTATCATTAATTTGTGATTCGCTCAGCACTGATGGCGTCAACTGGTCACCACGCTTTTGCCATAGACTGGCAAAGCGGCCAGCGGCATTGGCGCCGCGTTCGCTGTCTAATTGGTAAAACTCATCTTCTTGGTCAAGTGCATTGGGCTTAAACACGACAAACGCTGCTTGTACACTGTCGAAGTTCACGACCGAGCGACGGACGAGTTCATTAATCGAGCCGCGAAGCTCACCACTATCCGTAAAATTTTGCTCCGCGTTATACTGTAAATACACCACACTTTGGGCCAGCATTTGTGCGCGGTACACCGCCTCATCAAGCGAACGTTGAACATGGGTGGCTTGCACTTGTGCTTGGCTTGTCGCTAAGCGCTGTGCGGATTGTTTTAAGCTCTGCGTACTCGCAGCGCTGACGGTTTGATGGAATTGCTGATTCACGTACGACGAAAAACTCAGCAGCGCTGCTGCCGTAATGGCGACACAGGCGCCAGCCACCAGCGTGACTTTCCATTGGATCGAAAGGGATTTCATGACAGCTCCTTGTCATTACAACGCACTCGCATAACGCCAGCGCTATTCTCATCCTTGAAACACTTGTACCTAGACCATAACAAAAAAGCGCAGGTGATAAACCTGCACTTCAGACTGCTGACAA
>NZ_MEBP01000062.1:0-135510 GCF_001722075.1 Salinivibrio sp. SS2
GTTGTTTTATGTGGCAGATCTGAGACCGGTTTTGAGGCGTTGATGATCTGATCGCCGCTAGAGTGATAAGTTCAATGATTTAGGAAACAACGCCTACTGAAATGCTCAAGCCCGCGCTGAAAAGTGCGGGCTTTTTGGTATTAGGCGCACTCAAAACAAATCACGGATAAGCTACACTCAAGCGGTAATCTGGTGCCAAGGAGAGTCAGACCTATGCTAAACGCTCCAAACGCAAAGCTTCTCACTTTTGACCCAGCAGCGTTCTTGGACAACCAAGAAGCGGTGCAAACGGCCGATCCCGCATTTATCACCGACAAATTAGGTTTAAAATAATTTTTAATTAACACCTCCCCCTCCAGCCAGCGCATTAGATAAATAACGCTCAGTCAAATTTCATTAATTTTTCTAGATATTTCACCATTGGCTCAAATTCGTTTCTCAAAGCCTCTTTTTTATCAGGATCATTTTCGCTTAATAACAAACCATGAAGAATATTCCTCATCAAGTGATAAGATTTATTTGTATCCTCTAAAGCACTATAAATAAACCTTTTACTCGGATATTTAAATTTATCAACCAAATACCAAAAGGTTACCTTTCCTTTCTTTACATCAAGAATCGCTTTATTAATCATATGAAAGCACTGATCTGCACCTTTTTTAACAGGATGGACAACAAAAAGGCCAGTGCTATGACTTTGAATTTCGATCATTAAGGAGTCAAAAAATAAAGCATGCTTATCATTTACAGCTTGGTGCAAAGACAACTTACTATCGACACCACAGAAATCCAGGATTCTACTTAAACAGTCTTCCAACTGTTTTATTTTATCGTCTGGCTCATACATATTAAAAATAACTCTATTACTCTCTATATGAATCACATCTCCTACGCTAAGATTATGACTCGGATTAATATTTAAAAAAGCCTGAATAAGAGTAATATTAACACCGAACTTTCCGACACCTCCCTCATTAACACTCTCTTCTGCGTCTTTAACAAGCAACCTAATCTCTGATATCAGACTTTCATTAACCTTATTGCTGAAACTCTCTAATTTGCTACTAGGAAAAAAACGTTTGTACATTGCCGTCTTATTGTAAAAAGAGAATGAGGTCTCATTTTCTACGCTATTTAACAGGCTAAAGAACTCTTCTTTGTGAGTTTGATGTTTTTGAAACTCCCACAACTCATTTTGCTTTTTTCCTTGTAAAACAATAAAAATCAATGTTGCTGATGTTGAAATTGCAGCTAAAGCCGAGCTACTTGCAGCAAACAATGTTATCGATTTTTGCCATGCCAGATCATCAATGACACCTAGAAGCCCAACAAAAAAAATAAGCACAATTGGAAAAATAATAGCTAATGTAAAAAAAAGTAGTATTTTCATCTCTTTGATAGCTCGGAAACGTGATTTTAATATAGGAACACGAGAACATTAGTTAACTTGACAAATAATATATTTAAGATCAATGCAATAGGGCTATATGGATAATAAAAAAAGCGCTATTCGGCGCTTTTACTCAGTCCTTCCTATGCTGGCTCTCCACTTCTTCGGCGAGCATGCCGTAGATCACGATCAGGTTATAGCTGACCATGCCGAGGACTTGGCCGTTTTCGATCACGGGGGCGCGGCTGATGCCGAAGCGTTCGAATAAACGAGCGCAGTATTTCACATTCATATTGGGAGAGACGCTAAGCGCGGGTTTGGTCATAATTTCATAAACATTCACCCGTGATGGGGCGCGGTTTTTGGCGAGCACTTTTTTGGCAATGTCGTTCATTAACACAATGCCGAACTCGTCATGCTCATCGCGTTTATTGACGATAATCGCTTTCACTTCTTGTTCGCGTGCAATGCGGATCGCTTCTTCGACCGTGGTGAGCCCATCAATACACACGGCATGGGCATGCATCACATCTCTTACCGTTTTATGTTGTTTCATAACTCGTCCTTCACCACTTCAGTTAATTCTCGCATTTGGTGGGCCACGCCCACGGCATCTTCCACATCAATTTGCACCGCAATGCCACTGCCGGAGGTGGCATCAAACTCGCCCACGTCATTAATGGTTTCGAGTATGGCGCGTGATAAGTGCTCTTCCACCAGGAAGATGGCCACGTCTCGCTGCACATCCAGCGTCAGCCCTAAAAAGGTTTTCTTTTTCACCAAACCTTCGCCACGCGCGTTGTTAATGATGGTTGCGCCGGTGGCGCCGGCTTGTCTGGCGGCATCGAGCACCGCATCGGTTTTGGCATCTTCAATAAACGCCATGATTAATTTGAACCGCATAGGCTCTCCTTACGATGAACGCTGTGCGTGCTTTTTTTGTAAATAGGCTGTGATTTGGGCATAGCCCATCACGGTGATCATCGGAAACAAACTGGCAAACGCAATTAAGCCAAAACCATCAAGCATCGGGTTTCTTCCCGGTACGGTAGAGGCTAGCCCTAACCCCAGCGCCGTCACCAAGGGCACGGTGACGGTTGAGGTGGTCACCCCTCCAGAATCATAGGCCAAGGGCACGATAAACGGCGGGGCAAAATAGGTTTGGATCACCACCACCACATAGCCGGTGATGATGTAGTAATGGAGCGGGTCGCCCACCACAATGCGATAGCACCCCAAGGCAATCCCCATTGCCACGCCAAGCGCCACCGAGGCGCGCAACCCGTTCACTCGGATCGCCCCGCCCGAGACTTTGGCGGCTTTAATCGCCACTGCGATCAATGAGGGCTCGGCCACCGTGGTGCTAAAGCCAATCGCTGCGGCAAACAGATACACCCAGTAATAGGCTTGCCAATTAATCTCGCCGCCCGCTTTGAGTGCCGCGCCGACAAAATCGGGAGCGGTCAGCTGCTCGGCCATCGACGATCCCAGCGGGAATAGCGCCAACTCCAGCCCCATTAAAAACAGGCTCAAGCCCAAGATGACATAGAAAAAACCGAGAATGATCCGTTTGGGGTTATTGAGCGCTTTGCGTAGTACAAATAGCTGAAAACCAACAAGGATCGCAATAATGGGGATCACATCGCGCACGGTGGAGAAAAAGGTGTCGAGAAACAGGGTGAGTGGATTGTTCATGCCACCACCATGCCGTAGGCCATCACGAAGATCATCGGTGATAGCGAGGCGAATGCAATCAAACCAAAGCCATCCACCATCGGGTTACGCCCTTTGATCACGGTTGCCAACCCCACGCCGAGCGCGGTCACCAATGGCACTGTAATCGTGGAGGTGGTTACCCCACCCGAGTCATAGGCAATACCGATAATGCTGGGCGGTGCCACCATAGTCATCACCACCACTAGCAAGTAGCCGCCGATAATTAAGCGGTGGATCGGCCAACCTTTCATAATCCGCACTACGCCAAGCACAATCGCAAAGCCGACAGAAAGCGCCACGGTTAGCCGCAGGCCGTTGGCATAGCTGTCTTTGGCTGCCTCTGTGGTGTTTATCATCCCACCGTTAGCGGCGACATCTGCTGCTTCCGCCGCCACCGCGGTGAGTGCAGGTTCCGCAATCGTGGTGCCAAAGCCAAGTAGGAAGGCAAACGCAATTAACCACCCTAAACTGCCTTTGTGGGCCAGCGAATGCGCCATCGATTCGCCAATCGGGAACAGCCCCATGTCTAAGCCGTACACAAATAAGGTCAGCCCAACCACCACGAGCACTAGCCCAATGGTGATGGATAACCAATTGGGCAATGGCTGGTTAAGGACAACCACTTGAAAGAAACCAATCACTAAAATGATGGGTAAGAGATCGCGAAAACTGCCAAGTAGTGATTTGAACAACGCCTGCATGTGGGTGACATGACTCCCTGCGTAACGAACATCGACCTTGAAAAGGCATAGTGTTTATATGCCTATTTATGTTAGCACTCCCAATGTGCGGTGCGAGTGACAAAGCAGAAAACTGCGCGATCAAACCAATTTTCGCTGCCACACGTAACAGGATACAAAGCAACCACTTGCGCTTAGTGGAAAAGCCCCTTAGCGTTAACAGCAGAAATTTCGTCACCCTTTTAGGACTCTAGGCATGAATATTTTAATCACAGGTGGCACGGGCCTGATTGGCAAAGCCTTGGTCGCCAAGCTGCAGCCTCAACATCAACTCACCGTGCTCTCGCGCGACAAAGAAAAGGTGACAAAGGTATTCGGGGACTCGGTCGCCGCGATAGAGCGTCTTGACGACCTTCCCCACCTGAATGATTTTGATGCTGTGATTAACCTTGCCGGTGAGCCAATTGCCGATAAGCGTTGGAGCGAGCAGCAAAAAGGGATCATTTGTACCAGCCGTTGGGGGCTAACAGAAAAGCTGGTCGAGAAAATTCATGCCAGCAGCACGCCACCTCATACCTTTATTAGCGGCTCGGCAGTGGGGTACTACGGCGATCAGCAAGATCATCCATTCGATGAAACCTTGGTGGTTCATGCCGATGATTTTGCTCAGCACGTGTGTCATCAGTGGGAAAAAATTGCCTTAAAAGGCGCTTCACAACACACGCGGGTCTGCCTGCTGCGTACCGGTGTGGTGTTAAGCGCTGAAGGCGGCGCCCTAAAACGGATGATGTTGCCCTACCAACTTGGCCTTGGTGGCCCGATTGGTAAAGGCCAGCAATACATGCCGTGGATCCATATTGATGATATGGTCGCAGCGATCATACATTTGCTCGACTCGCCTGCACTGCAAGGGCCGTTTAACTGCACCGCGCCAGAGCCGGTCACCAATAAACGCTTTAGTCAGGCGCTAGCCAGTGCCTTAAAACGCCCGCACCTTTTCTTTGTGCCTACCGTGGCGATTAAGGCCATGATGGGGGAAGCCTCGCACTTGCTGCTCGATAGCCAGCGCGCCCTGCCCCATGCCCTTGAAGATTCAGGGTTTAAGTTCCAACACCCCAAAGTAGAAGAAGCGATGGCGTCACTGTTTTAAGCGCCCATTCGCTTTTCGCCTAAGCATGTTGCTGGTTAGATTTTTCGGGCGTTCTCCACAACAAAGCGGGTATCAAAAAAATTGATACCCGCTTTTTGCATATGAAAGGCGAAGCTTATCCGCCGCCCCGTATTAACGCCGCTGTGGATCAATCAGTTTGCGCAGCATTGAGGCGACCGTGACAAACACCAGCGCCACCGCCAACACCGGCAACACCGCCCAAAGCTCAGGGTGCAAGCGTACCTCCATTTCAAAGCCCCATTTCAGCAAACCAACCATCGCCGCTTCTGCGCCCAGCACCGCCATCAGGCCCGATACAAAGGCCATCACGCCATATTCGCTCCATAAGGTGCGCTGAATACGGGTGCGGCTCGCACCCAAGGTGCGATAGAGGTTTATCTCCTGCTGGCGTTCGCTCAGGCTGATACGCAGCAAGGTGAGCAGCAATAACAAGCCGCTGATCACCGCCAGCCCCGCTAACACCGAAAGCGACAAGCCAATTTGACGCAAAATCGATTGAATGCGGCTGCTCATGGTGCGTAAATCAAGCAGCGTAACGGTCGGGTACTCCCGTGCCAAGCGATTGAGCAAAGGCGTTTGCGATTCATCAAGCCTGAAGCTCACCAGCCAGTTAGCCGGTTTATCGGCAAGCGTCTCGCGGTCGAAAATAAAGTAGAAGTTAGGCCGCATATTGCGCCACTCGACTTCACGAATCGAGTTCACCGTGGCAGTAAAGTCTTGGCCGGTGACGCTAAAGATCAGGTTGTCGCCAATCTCAATCCCCAAGCGCTCGGCTATGTCTGCCTCCACCGACACGCCATTCTCGGTTGGCCAGTCTCCGGCAATCACCTCATTGTGCGACGGCAAACTGTCTCGCCAAGTGAAATTAAGCTCGCGACGTAGTGCTTCATCCACTTCATCGCGCTCAACTTCATCGGTTGGGATCTGGTAACGCTCACCGTTTTTGCCCACCAGCCGGCCACGCACTATGGGATAGGCATCAGATCGCATCAAGCTGGCGTCATCGAGTTTACCCACATAGCCTTGCTGCTCGCTCGGAGCAATATTCAGCGCAAACACATTGGGCGCATCGGGCGGCAGCATCCGTCCCCAATCAGCGAGCAAATCGGTACGCAGCAGCCAGATGATAGCCAACAGCATAAAGGAGATCGCCAGCGCCCCTAATTGCACGCTGCTAGCCAGTTTGTTGCGGGTAATTCGGCTAAGGGCTAATTTCACCGAAGGGGCACGCACCCGTGATTTCACCAACCGGAGCAAGCCTAACCCTGCCAGCGCCAGCAAGACGATCATCACTGCCATCGCCCCCAGCACCGTCCATAGCAAGGTGTTATCAAACGCCCACAGTGCAAGTGCTCCCACTGGTATCGCGATTAAGATCGCCGCAGTGCCGCGACGTTGACGCCCACGGGCAGCCTGAGATTGCACGGCAGCCAACGCAGGCGCATCCAGCAATTTAAGCAGCGGCACGCCCAAGGCAGGCAACGCCACCAAAAGCGCAACACCGGGCGCAAGCACCCAAGGCACCCAGCCATAGCTTGGCAGCGGTGAAGGCAGCACATCGGTCAGCGGCAAGCGCAATAACACTTCAAGTGTGTAACCGGCGGCCAAGCCTACGGCGGTGGCAAGGACAAACAATAAGGTTAACTGCCGAGCCAACCAGCGTCGCACCCATTGTTGGCTGGCGCCGAGGCTTTTTAGCATCGCCACCAAATCCGCGCGGCTTTTGGCGTAGTGCTGACAAGTTAAGGTTAACGTCGCCGCGGCCATCACAATCACCAGTACCACGGTTAATGACAAGTACTGACGGCTACGATCCAGCATATCCCCAGTGCGATCGGAGGTGTTTTCATCCACCCAGCGCTCACCATCTTGCAGCGTATAGCTGGCTTTAGCCGCGCTTAGGCTGGGCTCGTCACCGGTTAAAAAGTAGCGATAACGCACCCGACTGCCTTCGCGCACCACACCAGCGGCAGGCACATCGGCTCGATGCATCATCACCGCAGGCATTTGGCTAAAGGGGTTAAACGAAAGTTCCGGCTCTGCGGCCAAGGTACCGCTCACCGTTAAATCGAGGTTACCAATCGATACGGTGTCGCCCGCTTTCACATCCAGCAAGCTAAACACCCGCTCAGACAGCCATAGCTCACCGGGTTGAATGCGTCTGTCACCGCCAATGGCTTGACCGTTTTGCTCCAGCACCAAGTCACCGCGTAGCGGATAAAGGCTATCCACCGCTTTCACGCTCACAAGCTGCATCTTTTGCTCGCTGAATGCCATGGTGCCAAAGCGGGTTTGGGCAGATACTGTGGCGCCAGCTTGTTTAAACGCCTCAATTTGCTCGGTGTTAAGTGGCTGACGAGTACGCAGCACGGTATCGGCGGCAATCAGGTTACGCCCTTGCTGGGTGAGCACGTTTTCAATGCGATCGGCCAATGCTGATAGCGCAAACACACAGGTGATAATCAGTGCCAACGCCACCGCCACGGGCCAAATTTGCCCGTGTAACAGTTCGCGCCACGCCCAGCGATTGAGTAGTCCGTTGTTACTCGCCATTCACTCGCTCCTGTAGCTTGCCGCTGTCCATCATCAAGGTACGCTGACAACGCTTGGCCAGCGCCGGATCGTGAGTAACCAACACCAAGGTGGTGCCATGCTTTTCGTTCAGCTCAAACAATAAATCGATGATGGTCGCCGCGGTTTTTTGGTCGAGGTTGCCGGTCGGTTCATCGGCAAACAGCACTTGCGGGCGAATAATAAATGCACGTGCCAAGGCCACTCGTTGCTGCTCCCCGCCAGAGAGTTGCGACGGCAAATGGCTTTCGCGCCCTTGCAAGCCCACCGAGGCCAGCAGTTGCTTGGCGCGGGTTTCGTCTTCTTCCTCACCACGAATGGTCAGCGGCAGCATCACGTTCTCAAGCGCGTTCAGTGACGGCACCAGTAAAAAACTTTGGAACACAAACCCCACCGATTCGGCACGAAGCGCCGCACGCGCATCTTCATCCAAAGAGGAAAGCTTGTGGCCGAGCAGATCGACCTCGCCTTCACTGGGCGTATCTAGTCCTGCAAGCAAGGTCATTAAGGTGGATTTTCCTGCGCCGGACACGCCCATCAATGCAATCGACTCGCCTGCCTCGATTTGTAGCGAGACATCCTGCAGAATGGTAAGCGGCTGTTCGCGTGTCACGACATGTTTTGCAATTTTTTCGGCTCGAATAACAGGAGAGGCCATGTTACGCATCCTTACTTTGTTGTGTTTTTTGTGGGTGAGCAGTGCCAGTGCACAAACGCTCCTTGTCCTTGGTGACAGCTTAAGCGCTGGCTACCAAATGGCGGCTGAACAAGCCTGGCCTGCTAAGCTGCCGCGCGCGCTCAACGACCATGATGTCGAGGTTGAGGTGATCAACGCCAGCATTTCCGGCGACACCACCGCCAATGGCCTGCAGCGTCTGCCGCAATTATTAGAACGCCACCAGCCCGAATGGGTGCTGATTGAACTCGGCGGCAACGATGGCCTACGCGGTTGGCCATTTAATCGTATACGAGACAACCTTGAGCAATTGATCACCCAAACTCGCGCGGCCGATGCCACGCCTTTATTGGTACAAATCCAAATTCCGCCAAATTATGGCCAGCGCTATGCACAAGGATTTGCTGATATTTATCCTACACTGGCAGAGCAAACACAAACCCCCTTGCTGCCCTTTTTTATGGAGACTGTGATCCAAAAGCCTGAATGGATGCGTGATGATGGCATTCACCCGATGCCGGAAGCACAACCTTGGATTGCCGATTTTATGGCAGAAAAACTCGCGCCGTATTTGTCTGATGCGCCAAAATCATGAGTGAGGATGTCATGGAAACGGCTTCGCCATTAAACAACGCCATTTTAATCACCGGCTGCTCCACCGGCATCGGCTATGCCTGCGCCAAAGCTTTGCATGAGCAAGGGCACACGGTGATCGCTAGTTGCCGAAAGCCTGACGATGTCAGCCGTTTACAGCAAGAAGGCTTAACCTGTATTCAGTTGGATGTGTCAGACACGACTAGCATCAACCAAGCGGTCGACACCATCGAGCAAATGACAGGCGGCAAACTCTTTGCACTGTTTAATAACGGCGCTTACGGCCAACCCGGCGCGCTGGAAGATTTGCCCACCGATGCCTTACGCGCTCAGTTTGAGACCAATGTGTTTGGCTGGCACCATTTAACCCAAGCCTTGTTGCCGATGCTGCTTAATTATGGCGAGGGACGCATTGTGCAAAATAGCTCGGTGCTGGGCATAGTGGCATTGAAATACCGCGGCGCGTATAACGCCAGCAAATTTGCCCTCGAAGGCTGGACCGATACCCTGCGCTTAGAGCTTAGCGACACGCCGATTAAGGTAAGCTTGATTGAGCCTGGCCCGATTGAAACCGCGTTTCGTGCCAATGCGCTCAGCGCCTTTAAACACTGGGTCGACCCTAATAAAAGTCGCCACCAGCACGCATATCAAAGCCAAATCGACCGTCTTGCTGCAGACGAAGGCGGCAACAGATATACTCTGCCCGCCGACGCGCTCGTTGCACCACTGACGCATGCACTGTTCTCGCCTCGACCCAAGGTGCGTTATCGCGTCACTCAACCGACAGTGTGGATGGCGATCCTCAAACGGCTCCTTCCCAGCCGTTGGCTCGATCGTGTCTTGCTCAAAGGCAGTTAATGCAATGGGAAGGTGATCGCAAAAAAAACGTGTTTCATGTCGCAATTGTCACATCAATGTCATAGATCGCGATTAATCTAGCTTGCATGAGTGGAAGCGGCCACTTGCTGACACGCTTTCCTTCATTGGCAGCCAAGCTGCCAAGCCAATAACACCGACAATAATAAACAACAGGAGCCGGCTGATGACCTTGCATCAATTGAACTGGCTCTGCTTGAGCGTCGCTTTGTGCGTGGTGCTCGTGTTGTAACCCGCACTCGTCATCTTTGATGGACTCGCTTGCAGACCGACGAAATAGGCCACCCTTGGGTGGCTTTTTCGTATCTCAGCTGCTTGAATTTCGACGCATTTGCCCCCACCCTTATTGCAAACACACTTCGTCGGGATCCATGATGCACGCAAACTATATCGTTGAATTAACCGAACATAATTTTCAGCAAATTCTTGAGTCTTCTTCACGCACGCCGGTGCTGGTGTATTTTTGGGCCAACATGATGCCCGAAAGCGTTGAGCTGAAAACGGTTGTCGAGCAGGTGGCTCACGATAGCCACGGCACCTTTACGCTCGCCACGATCGACTGTGAAGCGCAGCAGCTGATTGCCGCCCAGTTTGGCGTCCGCGCACTGCCAACGCTGGCGCTGTTTAAAGATGGTCAACCGGTGGATGGCCTTGCGGGTCCGCAAAATGAAGAGACGGTGCGCGAAATGCTGAATAAGCACCTGCCAAGTCCAGAAGACCAAGCGTTTGACCAAGCGCGTCAATTGATGGCGGAAGGCAATTACACCGATGCCTTGGTGATCTTAAAACCCCTTGAAAGCAGCCACGGTGAGAAGGGAGACTTTAAACTGGCGCTGGCCGAATGTCTGGTCGAGACCCAGCAGTTTGATGCAGCGCAAGCCGTGCTCGATACGGTGTTGATGCAAGATCAAGACGCGACCTACAAAGGGCTGATAGCGAAAATTGAATTGCACAATCAAGCGGCTGACGCGCCAGAGATCCGTAACTTGCAAGATGCACTGGCCGAGAACCCAGATAATGCAGATATCGCCTATGAGCTTGCGGTGCAATTCAACCAAATCAATCGCAGCGAAGACGCACTTGAGCTGCTGATGAACATTCTCCGTCGCGATATGAATCACGCCGATGGAGAGGCGAAGAAAACCTTGATGGATATTCTGGCCGCATTAGGTCAAGGCAACGAAATTGCCTCACGTTATCGCCGTCAACTTTACTCGCTACTGTACTAATTTTTTACCCATGCTTGGCAGCTATTTCGCCGACGCTTTGCAGCACTGACTTTCGGTAAGACCAATGCTGCCTAGCTCACTGTCTCCGCGCAGGGCTTCGATGATCGGGCACTGCGCGTCACCATTACCGGGACACGCTTGGGTAAGCGCTTGAAGGGTGGTTTTCATCGCCGCCAGCTCGGCGATTTTTTCATCGATCTCTACCAATTTAGTCTCGGCGCGTGCTTTCACATCCGCACTGCGTAACGACGGATCGCGCGATAATGCCAACAAATCCGCACTTTCCTCCAAGGTAAACCCCACCAATCGCGCCCGACGGATCATTTGCAACTCACTCACGTGCTGGGCGCGATAATCACGATACCCATTGTCGGCGCGGTGTGGCGGCGTGATCAGCCCTTTCTGTTCATAAAAACGAATGGTTTTAGTGGTTAAACCGGTTTTTTCGGCGACTTGCTGAATTTTCATTCTCGCTCCTTGACCTTCCAGTAGCTATAAGGTTTATGGTTCAGTTTACTCGATGTTGCGACGTTTCCCCAACACGTGCGCCGTGTTGTGATCATTAAGGAGCGGAAATGACAACCATAGATACCACCATGACTTATTACACCTTGCCTCTCGACGGGCTGAGCTGCAACGGGTGTGTGAAAAAAGTGACCCAAGCAGTGGCAACGGTCGATAACGTCCGAATAGAAAAGGCGGATACACAAGCTATCTCGTTAGAAGTGCTCGGAGATAACCCTGATGCGACGCTTAAACAGGCCGTCGACGCGATCGAGGCTCTGGGATATCAAGCCGGTTTTCGTCATGCCTTGGCGTTAAGTGGGCTGAACTGTGGACGCTGTGTCGCCAAAGTCGAAGCGGCATTGGATGCCCTACCCACCGTGTTTTCGCACTCGGTAACTAAAACCCATGCAGATATTCATACCAGCTTGAGCTTGGACTCCATCATCCAAACCATTGAGAACCTTGGCTATCAAGTCGGTTATCAGCATGAATTGGCTTTGTCGGGGTTAAGCTGTGGTCACTGCGTGGCGAAAGTGGAGCGTGCGCTCGATGAAAGCGATGCCGTTTTTGACTATCAAGTCAGCAAAGACGCGGCGACCGTGCGCACCACGCTCAGCGCCGAGACGCTAATTGAAACGATCGCATCGTTAGGCTTTGAAGCCACACTCATCGACCCCAGCCAAGCAACGCCCTCATCAACCGAGCCGCATCAATCGCAAACCGAAACCGCCGAGGTTGAGCAACAGGCCAAAGCACAGACGCGCACTGAGCCTTCATCCAGCCACTCACGCATGCAATTTGTGTTATCCGGCATGACATGCGCAAGCTGTGTCAAAAGTGTTGAAACTGCTATCAGCAGTGTGGACGGTGTGGCCAATGTTAGCGTGAACCTTGCTGAACGCAGTGCCATTGTCAAAGGCAATGCGACGGCAGCGGCGATTATTCAAGCAGTAGAAAACGCAGGCTATGGCGCCGAGAAGGTAGAAGATGATAATGACCGCCGTGAACGCCAACAGGCTCAACAAGCCTCTGAGCTGAAAAGCTTTAAACGCAGCACCCTGGCTGGGTTAGGGCTTGGCGCACCACTGATGGCATGGGGGATATTGGGTGGCAGTATGACCATTCAATCGACCCAAGATCAGTGGGCGTGGGGCGTGATTGCCGTGCTGACCCTGATCTTACTTGCAACCGGTGGTCGCCACTTCTTCGCGAATGCGTGGCAAGCGTTGATGCACAAACGCGCCACCATGGATACCTTGGTTGCGCTCGGCACGGGGGCGGCGTGGCTGTACTCAACCGCCGTCGTCGTGGCACCGGCATTATTCCCTGAACAAGCACGCCATGTGTATTTTGAAGCCTCGGCAATGATCATTGGTTTGATTAGCTTGGGCCATGCGATTGAAGCGCGCGCACGTGCCAATACCTCCAAAGCGCTAGACCAGCTGCTTGATTTGCAACCGCCCACTGCCCTAGTGATTGAAAATGGCCAAGAAACCGAGCGCCCATTAAGTGATGTGGAAAAAGGCATGACTCTGCGCGTGAAACCGGGTGCCAAAGTCCCTGTGGATGGTGAAGTGGTTGATGGCAGTAGCTATATCGATGAATCCATGCTAACTGGTGAACCGGTACCGGTGCATAAGCAAGCCGGAGATACCTTGCATGCAGGAACCGTAAATCAACAAGGGGGCTTAACCTTTAAAGCCACCGGCGTGGGCAGCGACACCATGCTGGCACGGATTATCGATTTAGTGCGTGAAGCTCAAAGCAGCAAGCCAGAATTAGCCAAGTTAGCGGATCGTATCTCCTCTGTGTTTGTGCCTGTGGTCGTGTGCATCGCGCTACTTACTGCTGCTATTTGGTATCTTGTCGGCCCTGAGCCTTCAGTGAGTTATATGCTAGTGACAGCGACCACGGTGTTAATTATTGCTTGCCCGTGTGCGCTTGGGCTGGCGACACCGCTATCGGTCACCGCTGCGGTGGGACGCGCGGCTGAAATCGGGGTGTTAATCCGTGATGCGGACGCACTACAAACGGCCGCCAAGCTGCATACTCTGGTGTTTGATAAAACCGGTACGCTGACACGCGGCCAGCCTGAGGTAACGCATATTCATGCCCTTCATGGCGAACAAGATCGCCTCATGGCTATCGCGGCCTCCATGGAACAACATTCCGAGCACCCCTTGGCACGCGCGATTGTGGACTATGCCAAAGCTCAAGCACTCTCATTGCCCGAATCAAGCGACTTCAACAGTGAATCCGGTAAAGGGATCCAAGCCAAAATTGACGGTGAGCGTTACTACATCGGCAACCAAGCGTGGATGCGTGCGCAAGGAATGGATACCCGCCCCCATCAACACGATATTGATGCCATGACCCAACGCGGTGAGACCGCCATTTATCTTGCCAATGAGCAGGCAGTGCTGGCGCTTATCGGGATCAGCGATCCGATCCGGGACGATGCGATTGATGCCGTCGCGCGACTGCAACAACAAGGGCTCGAAGTCATCATGCTATCAGGCGATCACCCCGATACAGCCAATGCGATCGGTCGCCAATTAGGCATTGATCATGTGATTGCAGGTGTGCTTCCGGATGGTAAGTCCGAGCAAATTCAAGCGCTGCAACAGCAAGGTAAGCGTGTGGCAATGGTGGGCGATGGTATTAACGACGCCCCCGCTCTTGCGCAGGCAGATGTGGGTGTTGCGATGGGCGGCGGCAGTGATATTGCGATTGAAAGTGCGCAAATTACGTTAATGCACCAACATCTTGGGGCACTTGCCAACGCGATTGCTTTATCTCAAGCCGCCGTGCGCAATATGAAGCAAAACCTGTTTGGCGCCTTTGTTTATAACACGCTGGGGATCCCAGTGGCGGCCGGTATTCTTTATCCCTTTACCGGCATGTTACTCAGCCCCGTGATTGCCGGTGGCGCAATGGCATTGTCTTCGATCACTGTGGTGACCAACGCCAATCGACTACGTTTTTTCAAAATAAAATCAGATGAGAAGTAACAAGGAGCGACAATGAAGCGTTTGCAACTACTGGTAGCAACCGTAGGCCTGATGAGTGCCTCCGCGATGGCCGCGAGCGGTGTAGTGTATAAATCGCCCAGCTGTGGCTGTTGCGACGATTGGGTTGAGCACATGGAGCAAGCCGGTTTTGAGCTGGAGGTTAAACCGCACAACAATATGACCGCCGTCAAACAAGAGATGGGCGTGCCTGCCGACATGCAATCATGTCACACTGCACGCATCAACGGCTACGTGATTGAGGGCCATGTGCCCGCGCAAGAAGTGAAAAAGCTCCTTGCCCCCCATACAGGCTATGAAGGCCTCGCTGTCGCCGGCATGCCGATCGGCTCGCCGGGCATGGAATATGGCGATCGCCACCAGCCCTACACAGTGATGGCATTTGACGAAACAGGTCATACTAAGGCTTTCCAGCACTATCCTAAGCCTTAAGCTCTCACCTGTCAGAAAATGAAAAAACCCCAGCCAAAAGGCTGGGGTTTTGCGTTGGTCGGTGAAGAGGGCTTCGATGCGACCGGGCTTCCGGACCCCGACCCTCTGCTAGCATAACTCCGACGCTCCATCTTGATATAAAAAACCCCAGCCAAAAGTCTGGGGCTTCTTGTTGGTCGGTGAAGAGGGATTCGAACCCCCGACCCTCTGGTCCCAAACCAGATGCGCTACCAAACTGCGCTATTCACCGTTAATGCTTTTTACGTCAACCAAGTAACCTTGGATCACTCAGTTTTAAATAGTGGTCGGTGAAGAGGGATTCGAACCCCCGACCCTCTGGTCCCAAACCAGATGCGCTACCAAACTGCGCTATTCACCGACATATGACAAGTTGTACGAATTGACGCTTATCTTGTCAAGCGAAGGGCTATGCGACCAAGTGCATCCCCGCGCTGAGGTGGCCTATAATACTCAAGCCCACCGAAACCTCAAGCCCTGTCCGATAAATTTTTGCTTGTTCACGCTTAAGCGGTGAAAGAAACGTCAGTTACGTAGAGACTGTGATCCAATTCCCGTTAACATATGTTTATTATTTGTTCGCCACCCTGACCTGATCCTGATCAGTATTCAACCAACTGCCTATTGGCATTCTGACCCTACATTAACGGACACGAGGGTACAGACTATGGACTTTTGGCTTGATCTCCTTTTCGGCAACGCAGTCGGTTTGTCATCCATGATTGTCATCATCTGTACATTTGGCTTAATCAGCTTTTTTGGTGGTTACTTCATCTACAAAGTGATGACGTCCAAACCTCAGTAACCTGTTTTTTATTGCCTACCTAACTTTAAGCATTCTTGCTTAGTCCAGGGTCACATGGTTGGTCACAGAATGTGGCTCTGGGTTTCTTTTTTTAATTTCGTTTATACTGTCCCCAAATCGTATCAAACCACACATGGCATAAGAGCGATGAGTGATAAAAATGAGTTTGATTTGTTCCGCGAGATGATGTCTGACGTTGACCCCATTGAGCAGGACAAAGTAGAGACCCAACCGGCATCTCACCAGCCCACTGAAGCACAGCTGGCACGACAGCAAGCGGCGCAAAAGCTGGCCGACAGCGACCCTGAGTATTTGTCGTTGGATTACGCCGCTATGGTGAAGCCGGACGAAGTAATGGCCTATAAGCGCGCAGGTGTGCAAGAAGGCGTGTTCCGTAAACTGCGTTTAGGGAAGTATGACATTCACGCAAGACTCGACCTGCATAAGATGTCGTTGGAAAAAGCGCGCGATGAAATTTTACGCTTTTTAAAACAATGCCAGCGCATGGATATTCGAACCGTGGTGATTGTGCACGGTAAAGGAGAGCGCAGTAACCCGCCGGCCATGATGAAAAGCTATGTATGCCAGTGGTTACAGCAAATCTCAGATGTCCTTTGTTATCACTCGGCGCTGCGCCATCAAGGTGGCTCGGGAGCGCTTTACGTGATGCTGAAAAAAAGCCAAGAGAAAAAATTGGAAACGCGCGAGCGCCATTTGAGCCGCCGCGCCTAGCGAATGTACCCCAACACGACACGGCGCTGTCTTGCGCCAAAGAAAAAAGACTGGTGAGCCACCAGTCTTTTTTTGTATTTATGTTTCGGCCGTTATGCGGTTTAAAGCGTCACCACTACCCGAACCGATAGCGCGATTAACACCACGCCTGAGAGCTTATCCACCCAAACGGCATGTTGGCGTAGCTTATCGACCACACTGGCACTAGAGAGCAGAAACGCGATCAGCGTATACCATAAGCCATCAATCAGTAGCGGTGTTAAAACAATCACACTGCGACTGAAGAAATCGGTGCCAATTGCGACAAACTGACTAAATAAGGCAATGAAAAAGAGCGCCAGTTTGGGATTAAGCATCGAGATCATCGCACCATCCCGCGCCGCCTCACCTAAGCTTGCCGGTTTACCCGCTTCAAGTTTGGACGCCACGCCACCTTGGCTCAACAAAGATTTGACGCCAAGCCATGCTAAGTAAGCCGCCCCTGTATAGGCAATCCCGGTAAAGAGTAACGGCGATTGTTTGAAGATCACGGCTAAGCCCAACATGGTGATCAGCGCATACAAACCGACGCCAAGCGCGTGCGCCCAAGACGCAACAATACCGTGTAAGCGACTGTTGGCGAGGCTATGTTTCGCCATCACCACTAAACTCGGCCCGGGCGACATCGCGCCGAGCATACACACAAGCGCCAATGAGGCCCAAATGGTGAATGTCATACTGGATTATCCTTATGGTTATTCGCCGATCGCCGCGTATTTGCCCGCGGTCAACGCTAACAAATCCGCCGGCGATAGTTCTATTTCTAATCCACGACGACCGGCGCTAACACAGATCGTCTCAAACTGTTGTGCAGATGCATCAAGTAATGTTGGCAAGCGTTTCTTCTGCCCCAGAGGGCTAATCCCGCCAACCAAATAGCCTGTCACCCGTTGGGCATTCGCCGGTTCCGCCATCACCGCCTTTTTACCACCTGCAGCTTTGGCTGCCGCTTTCAGATTGAGCGAGCCTTTCACCGGTACCACTGCGACCGCCAGTTGTTTACTGTCACCATTAATGCAAAACAATAGCGTTTTAAATACCCGCGCAGGATCTTGCCCAAGTGCTTGCACCGCTTCTTCGCCAAAGTGTTGGTTGTTAGGGTCGTGTTCATATTGATGAACGTTAAACTTAATCCCATGTTTTTCAGCTAATTTAATCGCTGGTGTCATCATGCTTCTCTACAGCTAAAACACATCGCACTATCATTGCATAAAAAAAGCGGCACCGCATCGGTACCGCTTTGTCATCATGGCAATCTTAATCAGATTTACTTGTAAACAATTTCGCCCTTCGGTGCGTAGTCGTTCACATCAATTGGGCTGTGCGCTTCTAGATAGTCTTTCAGCACTTCAGCATCCACGAAACCTGTGTTTACGTTACCTGGATGGTTGGTCAGTTTTGGATAACCATCACCACCCGCTGCGTTAAAGCTTGGCACGGTGAAGCGGTAAGTTTTGTCCATATCTAATGGCTCACCACCGATTTTCACATCGTGAACTTTACCGTTTTCAACCACCATCGAGATACCGGCAAACTGTACATACGCACCAGAATCAACTGGCTTAGTGCCGACAACATTCAGGTAGTCCAGCACTTCTTTACCGCTCATATCGGTGTACGTCACCATGTTGCCAAATGGCTGTACTTTCAATACGTCTTTGTAAGTGATGTCGCCAGCAGGAATCGAATCACGTACGCCGCCGGAGTTCATCACCGCAAAGTCTGCTTTCGCACGCTCCATGTGTGACATGGCGATCAGGCGACCAAGGTTGGTTTGTTGGAAACGCACCACATCACGATCACCTTCAAGCTTGCCATTGCTCTTAGCAATTTTGACGTTGAGTTTTTCTTGGCCTTTGTCTTGGTATGGCTTCAAGAAGTCATACAGCGCTTGATCTTTCGCGATTTCATCTTGGATGAATACACGTTTCTTCTCACCGTTCACCTCGATTTTTTTCTTCAGGTTCACAGGGATCAGATCATAGCTAACGAGGTTCAAATCGCCGTTTTGGAATTCAAACTCCGCCTTACCGACATATTTGCCCCACTCGTGCGCTTGCATGATCCACGCACCGTTTTGCTGGTCTGGCGTACATGCATCACCCGGCTGGAAGTTTTTGTTGTACATGTTTGGACCTTCCATGCACACCGGCTCTTGCGAGTGTCCACCGATGATCAGATCCAAATCACCTTCGTCAATATAACGCGCGAGCGCCACATCACCCGGTGCGTTCACACCGCTTTTACCATCGGCATAGTGGCCCATGTGTGTAGCAGCAATGATGATGTCTGGGTGCTCGGTTTCTTTCAACTCTGCGATCAGTTTCTTCGCTTCCGCTTTTGGATCACGGAATTCCAATGAACCGATATACTCTGGGTTACCGATTTTGGCGGTATCTTCCGTGGTTAAGCCAATCACAGCAATTTTAAGGCCGTTGCGCTCAAACATTTGATAAGCTTGGAATTTGCGCTCGCCTGTCTCTTTATCATAGATGTTGGCTGACAGCATTGGGAAGTCGGCCCATTGCATTTGCTTTTCAAGCACGCTCAGTGGGTTATCAAACTCGTGGTTACCGATCGCCATTGCATCGTAACCAATTTGCGTCATGCCTTTAAAATCTGGTTCCGCTTGTAGCAAGTCAGACTCAGGCACACCGGTGTTGATATCACCGCCTGAGAGCAATAGCACCTCGCTGCCTTCTGCTTTTGCTTCGGCACGCAACTCATCAATCAGCGTTTTGCGCGCAGCCATGCCGTATTCGCCGTAGCGGTTGTGCCAGAAACGACCGTGGTGATCGTTGGTATGAAGAATGGTTAACTTATAAGTGGTATCTGGCGCCCAACCGTGTTCTGGTGTTTCTGAGCCTGTATTGGCGCACCCTGCCAATGACGCAATTAACGCAGCACTGACCGCTGCCTTCAAAGAAAGACGTTCCTTCATGATCTAAGACCTTATTAGCGATGGATAAGCCACCATCGACGACTGTCGACGATTAGAAAACGCCGACTAGTTTAAAAGAATTCATGCTATCCCGCTGGTCTATTTCATTATTTTGTTGCGATGATCACCGTCAGTTGGGCAAAAATCGTCACTTTGGTGATCGAGTCATAAGTTATAGAGCCTAAACTCTAATCAATAGCGAAATCGGCGCATCCTTTGCTTGCGATTTCGCTAGGGCCAACAAAAAGCCTTTGCGTTAGGCAAAGGCTTTATGAGGTGAGCCATTTTAATAGTGCATTATCAGGCCATTACTGCTGACGGGTGTTAAACCAGTGTCGGCTGGCAATGGCAACCAGTGCAGAAATGGCAAGGAAGAAGCAGTAGTACGAATGGCTTACAATCACCAGTGGCGAGAGGCCAAAGCTAGCACCCAGCAGCAGGATTTGCGCGCCATAGGGGATCATACCCTGTACCACACACGAGAAAATATCGAGCAGGCTGGCACTGCGTTTCGCAGGCACCTCGTGTTCACTAGCAATGTTCTTCGCCACTTGCCCTGACACTACGATAGCAACCGTGTTGTTGGCGGTACACACGTTGGCGAATGACACCAACAAGGCAATTCCAAACTCGCTGGCCCGTGAGTGGTGGTTGCCTTGGTTTTTCTGGAAACGGGCAATCACTTTATTGACCGTGTTGGTTAAAAAGCTTAATCCACCTTGGCAGCGCATCAGCTCTGCAATACCGCCAATCATCAAAGACAAGATGAAGATCTCTTGCATGCTGGCAAAGCCGTCTTTGACATGCTGGCTAAAGCTCATCAAGGTAAAATCTGGCGTGCTCATTAGCCCGACGCCCATCGCCAGCAAAATCCCCGCAGTCAGCACCACAAACACATTCAGCCCTGCGAGCGCCAAGACGATGATAGAAAGGTACGGCACAACCGCGAGATAGTTAATGCTTTCAGGCGCGTCCACCGGCGCACTTTGGTTGTTGAACACAAATAAGATAATGGCAGCAATGGCGGCAGGAATGGCTATCCCGACGTTCTCTTTAAACTTGTCGCGCATGCTACAGCCTTGTGAACGTGTTGCCGCGATCGTGGTATCGGAAATAAACGACAGGTTGTCACCGAACATCGCACCGCTGAGCAGCACCCCCGCCATCACTGCCGGTGACTGGCCGGTCGCGGTCGCCATGTTCAATGCAAAGGGAGCCAGTGCGGCAATGGTGCCCATTGACGTACCCATTGCCGTGGAGATAAAGGCCGCAATCACAAACAGTCCCGGCAGAATCAGGCTTTCTGGGATCAAGGTCAGCCCCAGGTTGACCGTCGCCTGCACACCACCCGTGGCGTCAGCCACTGATGAGAAGGCACCCGCCAGCAGGTAAATCATACACATGGCGATAATATCACCATGGCCCATGCCACGGATAAGCTGTTCAATCGCGGTATTCAGCCGCTCACGGCTGAGTGCAAGTGCCACCATCACCGCCGGTAAAATGGCGACATGTGCGGGCAGTTGATAGAAGGCGTAGTCCGCGCCTTCTAAGGTAAAGTAAACGCCTGCACCAATAAAAAGGGTTAAGAATAATAATAGGGGCAGCAGTGCAAGGGCAGAAGGCTGCGGCGTTGTGTTTGCAGATGTTGTCATGGCAGTTTTTGTCATACCTCTTATAAAACTGTGATCCAGATTACAGCCCTCTAGCCATCCAGTCAACAAATAGACGTCTAAACATCTAAAAATCTTAACGGCTCGTACTCGCTGCTAGACAGTGTTTCGCAACCAAGGCTGATCTTGCCCGCAAGGCAACCCCGAACAAATGACACGGCGGCAGACGAAAAGACAGCGACAATAGCCGAATGCATCGGACAACACCGTTTGTCGGTCAAGCTACTTGAACTTATCAGGAAGGATAGCGAAGGAAGCGGCAGTACACCGCTCCCATTTTGCGTGGTGACTATCGAGCGGGAGTTAGTCTTCGAGCGAGAGGATCACTACGGCTGCCAATGCTAAAAAGCCGGTCATCACAATAAAGGCATCGTTGTACGCCATGATCGCGGCGTCACGTTGCATCACACTCAACACGCTGGCTTGTGCTTGATGCAACGCAGTGGTGGCATCACTGCCTGTGGCGATAAACCAATCTGTTTGTTGGTGCAAACGCTGCCAACCTTGCTCGCTCACTGTGGACAAGGTGGCTTTGATGTTCGCCAAGTGCAAGCGTGTTTGGTTATCTAGCAAGGTCGCTATCATGGCAATGCTAAACGCACCGCCCAAATTACGCATCACATTGGTGAGTGTGGAGGCATCTGGCGTGTCATCACGCTGGATATGCTTCAGTGCCACTATCGACAAAGGCACCATAATAAAGGGACTACCAATGGCACGCAGGATCATGGATAAAACCAGCTGCTGACCACCAAAGTCGACGGTCATGTGTGTATTGACGTAACAACTTAACCCAAACATTACAAAGCCAAATGTCACCATGTGAGTTGGGCGAAACACGCGCATTAACTTAGGCACGAGCGGAAAGAGTAACAACTGTGGCAGCCCCATCCACATCAGCACTTGGCCAATTTGCATCGCGTTGTAGTGTTGGATTTGGGTGAGATACAGCGGCAACACGTAAATCGAGCCAAGTAAGGCCATACCCAAAATTAAATAGGCAAAGCAGGATAAGGCAAATTGCTTGTCTTTCAGTAGCCGCAAGTTCACCAGTGGACGGGGGTGTTGCAGTTCGTTAATCACAAAGTAGACGATGTTCACCACGGAAATCGCACTGAGCGTGAGAATAAATGATGAGCCAAACCAATCTTCACGATTGCCCTCTTCAAGCACCACTTCTAAGCAGCCAAGCCCTAATGCCATAGTGGCAATTCCGACCCAATCGGCCTTTTTCAGCAATGACAATGATAACGGCGTATCTTCTAGCCCGTAGCGAATCATGGCTATCACCAGCATTGCTGGTGGAATATTAATGTAGAAAATATAGTGCCACGACAGATTTTCCGTCAGCCAGCCACCAAAGGTCGGTCCAATAGCAGGCGCAAACGTCGCCGTGACACCGAACATCGCCATACCAATCGCCCGTTTGTTGGCAGGTAGCAGTTGCACCACCAGCGAGAAAGCCAGTGGGATCAGCGCGCCGCCACTAAATCCTTGCATGGCGCGAAACACGATCATCGCACTCATGTTCCATGACAGTGAGCACAAAAAAGATGACAGCGTAAACACCGCGGTGGTCCATGTCAGATAGCGCCGTACGCCCAGCGCCCGCGATAACCAGCCACTGAGCGGGATCGCAATCATCTCAGCCACCAGATAGGAGGTCGAGATCCACGAGCTTTCGTCCAAGGTCGCCGACAGCGCCCCTTGAATATCTTTTAGCGATGCATTGGTGATTTGAATGTCGAGAATGGCCATAAAGGCCCCAATCAACCCACCCAAGAGGGCGATCCAGTTTTTGAGCGGTACCCGATCGCTGTAGGCATCGGCGGTTAACGCAGTCGCGGTCATCTTCAGCCTCGTGTATCTACCGTTGCAATCACGGATAGCCCAGGCAATAACTTGGCTTTAAGTGGCTGATCGGGGATCCGGACTTTAATCGGCACCCGCTGAACAATTTTCGTAAAGTTCCCGGTGGCATTTTCAGGGGGCAGCAGCGCAAACTGTGCGCCCGTGGCTGGCGAGAAACTATCGACCACGCCATGCAGTGCTTGTCCGGGAAAGGCGTCCACTTCAATATCCACCGATTGCCCCGGCTGAATATGCGCGAGCTGTGTTTCTTTAAAATTCGCTTCAACCCACACCTCCCCTTGAGGCACCAAGCTGACTAACGGCATACCCGGCTGAACCAGCATGCCAACGCGTAAGCTCCGTTTGCCAATCACCCCATCAACGGGCGCATAAAGGCGGGTATCATCCAAGTTAAGCTGCGCTTGAGTCAGCTTAGCAGTGGCGTCATCAATCGCAGCTTGGGCTTGTTTCAGCTCACTGGCTAACACGGCCAATTGGTCACTGGCGGCATGATGCGCGGCTTTAGCTTGTTCTAGCTGGGCGAGTCGCACTTTTTGCTGCGCAAGTTGGGCATCCAATTCATCTTCAGACGAATAATGCTGCGCGATTAAACGCTGGGTACGGGCCACTTGCTGCTTGGCGCGATCGTACTCAGCTTGCGCGGATGCCATCTGACTCGCGGCTTGGCGGATCTTGCTGTGCTGTAAGGTTTGCTGTGCGTGCAGATGCTCGACATTCGCGCTTGCCGAGGCGAGTGCTGCTTTAGCTTGGGAGACTGCGGCACGATAATCGCGATCGTCAATTTCCGCCAATAAGGTTCCGGCTTTTACAAATTGGTTGTCGTCGACATATCGGGCAACGATATAGCCAGAGACTTTGGGACTGATGGTGACAATATCCCCTTTTAGGTAGGCGTTATCGGTCGACACATGATACTGCCCCTCTATCCACCAGTACCCGGCACCAAGCGCACCAATCACGAGGAATATCAAGGTCGCCAATAGTGGCGCTTTAACGCGTTTCGAAGCGGTTGAGGCTGTCATGAGGTCTCACTAATGTTAATTAAATCAATACCAAGCAAAGTGTTTCGAATTGTAAACCAATCGTATTAATTAATAATCGCGCTATAATCAAAAACACTGTTGCACAAATTAAACTAATTAGAGGAAGGATGTTGGACTTCAATGCGCTCGCCATCCTAGTGAAAGTGGTGGAATTAGGCAGTTTCACGCAAGCGGCTGAGGCACTGGGAATGACAAAATCGACGGTCAGTCGAAAAGTCTCTGACCTTGAGCGCAATCTAGGTGTGCGTTTGATCACGCGCTCCACGCGCAGTTTAAAGCTGACCGCAGAGGGCGAGCGCTTTTACCAATCGTGCCTGTTGGCGAAAGACATCATGGAACAGGCAGAAGTTGAAATCACCGCTCACCAAGAATTGATCCAAGGGGATTTAAATGTGGTGATGCCCGTTGAGCTCGGTCATCAGGTATTGGGGCCTTACATCAACGAGTTCATCAAGCTGCATCCGCATATCCGCGTGCACCTTGAGATGAGTAACCGTGAAGTCGACATTATTGGTGAAGGCATTGACCTCTACGCGCAAGTCGGGACACGCAAAGACTCAAACCTCGTTTCACGCCTGCTCACCAATTCAACCCGTGTGGTAGCGGCAAGCCCGGCGTATTTAGCCGAAACTGGCATGGTGCAAAGCCCTGCCGATCTTCGTTCACCGCATCGTCAAGTCAAAGTGTATAACCAAGCGGTGAAGCTCTTGGCGTGGGAGTTATATGACAAGCAGGGGCAGAGTTTTAGTGTCGACCTCCCCTATCAGCTGCGGGTCAACACCATTACAGCCTCGTTGCAGGCATGCCTTGATGGCCTCGGTATTGCGGTATTACCGACGTTCTTATGTCGACCGCACTTTGAGTCAGGTCGTTTGGTCCAACTGCTTAGCGACTGGCAAATGCCGGCGGTACCCATCAGCTTGGTGTATGCCAATCGTACCTTGATGCCCAAACGACTCCGCACTCTGATTGACTATTTAGTAACGCGCCTAAACGAAGACATGCAACAAGGTGTGAGTGCCACACGTATCGACTAATAGGCGACCGCTCACCGTGAAGGCGTGACCGCAAGCCGCGAATAAAAAAAGCTGCCAATAGGCAGCTTTCTGGGTGTCGATCATTCGCCAATTAGCGAATATCAATCTCTGCAAAGTTTTTAATCACATCATCCAGCGCTTTCATTTGCGCAAGGAAAGGCTCGAGTTTATCCAGCGGTAGTGCTGAAGGGCCATCACAACGTGCGTTGTCTGGATCTGGATGCGCCTCAATGAACAAACCCGCAATCTTGGTTCCTAATCCAGCACGCGCTAAGTCCACCGTTTGTTGGCGACGACCACCAGATGCAGCGCCCATCGGATCGCGACATTGCAGGGCATGAGTAACATCAAAGATGATCGGGCTGCCGTTAGAGGCCTTTTTCATCACATCAAAGCCCAGCATATCTACGACCAAGTTATCGTAACCGTAGCAGCTGCCACGCTCACACAAAATCACTTTCTCGTTGCCGCACTCCGCGAATTTATCCACGATATTCCCCACTTGGCCTGGGCTCATAAACTGGGGTTTTTTCACGTTGATCACCGCATCGGTTTTAGCCATCGCTGCCACCAAGTCGGTTTGACGGGCCAAGAACGCTGGCAGTTGGATCACGTCCGCCACTTCCGCTACGGGTGCCGCTTGCTCTTGCTCATGAATGTCGGTGATCACTTTGACGCCAAAGGTGCTTTTCAGCTCTTCAAAGATCTTCAGGCCCTCTTCCATTCCCGGCCCACGGTATGAGTGTACGGATGAACGGTTCGCCTTATCAAAGGAGGCTTTAAAGACATAAGGGATGCCCAGTTTGTCCGTTACCTTGACGTAGTGTTCACAGATTTGCATCGCTAAATCGCGAGACTCCAGCACATTCATGCCAGCAAACAGCGTAAAAGGACGGTCGTTAGCCACTGGCATATCGCCAATATGAACGGTTTTTTGCGTCATGGTCAGTTCCTTGGTCGCACTAAACGTAGCGCGCTAATGTAAAGTCGGTTGTTCTTCGTTGAGCACTTTCACTTGCATCTTTAACAGCTCTGCCGCCGGATCATCCGGGCATTGCTCAATAAAGTACTCATAGTCGGTCGCCGCAACCCGATCACAATCGAGTTGCTGAAAGATATAGCCGCGATCGCGAATCTCGTATGGGTCGTCAGGGCTAAAGGTTAGCGCGAGTTCGCTACAACGTAATGCCATCGCGTACTTTTCTTCGCGCAATAACGCACTTTTGGCGACGGCCAACCAACGACCAATGATCGATGGGTGGTCACTCACTTCAAGGTGCGATGGTTCTAGCTCAGCAAACGGCCCTTGACTGCCTATCAGCCAGCCACGCAGGGTTCGCATGCTGACACGCTCACCATCAAATGGATTGAGGTATACGGGGGTGTCTTCTAACTCATCAATGCGCAACAGCAGCTGAGTTGGAAAGCCTACCGGTTTGACGGGTAGCGAGAGGCGCTCACACAGGTACAAAAAGATCGCACCTAGCGAGACTGGGATCCCTTTTTTGCGCGACAGTACATGGTGAATAAAGACGTTCTCCGAGGAAAAGTATTGCTCGAAGTCGCCCGTAAATTGCCATTGATGATAGAAAAGGCGACGCAAGCCCTCGAGGCGCAAAGCCATATCGGGTTCGCTGCCCAGCAGATGTTCGGCTTCGTCCGCCAACAGCTCCAGTGAGGCCTGAACGTGATTAACATCGATCGACGGATCGAGCGCGTGGTTCAATGTTAAGGCGCCCTCTGCCAGTGTGAGCTGATCCAGTTGTTGATCGGTTAATGGCATCCTGTTATCCCATTAGGTGTGGTACTTTCGTTAACGCTAAATTGGCTGCTGCGTATGCCCAACCCAAGGCGCCAAAGAACGCAAAGGTGCGAAAGAGTTTGCCACGGCTGTAGTGCAAGGTGACAAATCCGAGCGCAATGTAAGCCAGTACACAAGTCAGCTTTTCGGTCATCCACGCCCCGCTTGGCGTAAATGGCACAAAACCTGTTACAAAAATCAGGCCAATTCCGGTGGTCAATAATACGGTATCGACAACATGGGGTGTCACTTTGACCCATTTTTTGTTGAGCATCTCACTGCCACGCATCACCCAGAAAAAGCGGATCACGAACAGAGAAAGGCTCAAGACAATACTCAATAAATGGGTATGCTTTAGTGCCATGTAGATCATAAAAAGTTCCTGCTTCCAGTCAGTTAGAATTATACGTTCTGAGCGACAGTGACTCTATCTAGCCCAGCGAGATCCTGCTGGGTTGCAATATTGCCCCATCCTTGTCGTTGCCAAAGCGCGCGCACTGCTGCGCCTTGGTCATAGCCATGCTCTACCATTAGCCAACCAGATGCGGCCAAATATGTCCGCGCAGTCGCACCAATGTGGCGAATATCTGCCAGCCCGCTCTCGTCTGCCACCAGCGCACTCGCTGGTTCAAACCGTACGTCGCCTTGCTGCAAATGCGGATCGGCACCGTCGATATAGGGCGGGTTGCTGACAATCAGATCAAAAGGCTGCATGTCGCTGAGCGCATCAAACCAATCACTTTGAATAAAGTGCGCATTGGTGATTTGATTGTCGTGTGCATTCCGGCTGGCTAATAATACCGCCTCAGGCATCACATCGACGCTCACCACGGTGGCATCGGCACGCTCTGATGCAATCGCCAATGCAATCGCCCCCGTGCCTGTGCCTAAATCCAATACCCGACATGGCTTATCCGGTAACACCGCCAGTGCTTGCTCGACTAACAGTTCCGTTTCTGGGCGTGGGATCAAGGTCGCGGGCGACACCGACAGGCGCAGCGTCCAAAAGTCGCGATAGCCAAGAATATACGCCACGGGTTCGCCTTGCAGACGACGCGCAAACAGCTGACGAAACTGGGCAAGCTGAGCAGCGGTCAGTTTACGGTCAGGCCAGGTATACAAATAACTGGTGGGCTGATCGAGCACGTGACAAAGCAGCACCTTCACGTCAATGGCCGCCGAGCCATGCCCGACAGCGCTTAATTCATGGGTACTATCCGCTAACAGTGCGCTAATCGTGGCAGTCATAATTATTGTTGCTCTGACAACGCCGCGAGTTGGTCGGCCTGATGCTCTTGAATCACAGGGTCAACCAAGCTATCCAAATCGCCTTGCATCACTTCATCTAAACGATAGAGGGTTAAGTTAATGCGGTGATCAGACACTCGGCCTTGTGGATAGTTGTAAGTACGGATACGGTCGGAGCGATCGCCTGAGCCTAACAAGTTACGACGTGTTGAGGCTTCTTCGGCAGCGCGCTTTTCTTCTTCCGCTTTAATCAAACGAGCGGCCAGTACTGACATCGCTTTGGCGCGGTTTTTGTGCTGTGAACGTTCGTCCTGACACTCCACCACTGTGCCGGTTGGCAAGTGGGTGATACGAATGGCTGAGTCGGTGGTGTTAACGTGCTGCCCCCCCGCACCCGATGCACGGAAAGTGTCCACTTTCAAGTCAGCAGGGTTAATCTCTGGAATTTCTGCTTCTGGCACTTCAGGCAAGATAGCAACGGTACACGCAGAGGTATGTACGCGGCCTTGCGATTCTGTCGCCGGCACACGCTGGACACGGTGGCCGCCAGATTCAAATTTCAGCACACCATATGCGCCCTCGCCAGCCACGCGCGCGATCACTTCTTTAAAACCGCCGTGCTCACCATCGCTCGCGCTGATGATTTCAATCTTCCAGCCACGTTGCTCGGCATAACGGCTGTACATACGGTATAGGTCGCCTGCAAAAATCGCGGCCTCATCACCGCCTGCGCCGGCACGGATCTCAAGGAAGCAGTTGCGATCATCATTAGGGTCTTTGGGGAGGAGCAAGATTTGCAGCTCGTCGGTCAAGTCGGCAATGCTCTGCTTGGCCTGTTCGACTTCCTCTTGCGCCATTTCGCGCATCTCTGGGTCGTCCTCATTTGCCATTTCTTCTGCGGCTACCAAGTCTTCTTGTGCTTGCTTGAACTGACCGAAACACTTAATCACTTCTTCAAGCTGAGAGTATTCTTTGGACAGCGCACGGAACTTGTTCTGATCGTTAATGATCTCTGGCGTACCCAACAGGTGCTGAACTTCTTCATAACGCTCGGCCAGTGATTCTAGCTTGGCTAAAATTGATGCTTTCATAAATCTCTTCGTTAGTTATCACTGTCCAGCCCAAGACAGGCACGCATCACCGCCAGTTTTTCTGGCTCACCATTTTGTGCTGCTTGCTGCATTGCCTGTGTCGGCGTATGGATCAGTTTATTTGTTAGACGATTGCTCAATTGGCGCAATACGCTTTCGGCATCTGCGCCATTAGCCAACGCCTGAATGCTTTGTTCAAGCTCGGCTTGTTTGATCTGCTCCGATTGAGTGCGGAATTGCTTAATACTATCAACCGCCTCTCGTGAGCGTAGCCAACGCATGAAATCGGCGCTTTCTTCCGTCACGATCGCTTCGGCTTGGATCGCGGCTACTTTACGCTGTTCGCGATTGCGTTCCACGATAGATTGCAAATCATCCACACTATACAGATACGCGTCGGCTAGGTTGCCCACTTCTTCTTCAATGTCTCTTGGCACGGCGATATCGATCAGCAACATTGGCTGGTGACGGCGCTGTTTCAGTGCTTTTTCTACCATGCCTTTACCGATAAGCGGCAAAGGGGCGGCCGTTGAGCTAATCACGATATCTGCTTTCGCCAAGTGCTCTGGGATCGCTTCAAGCCCAATCACCTGCGCATTAAATTGGTCTGCCAAACACTGCGCACGAGATTGAGTCCGATTGGCCACGATAATGTTGCTGCACTTGTGTTCATGCAGGTGCTTGGCCACTAATTCTATCGTCTCACCGGCCCCGACCAGTAAGGTGGTGACGTCGGATAACGACTCAAAGATCTGACGCGCTAAGGTACAAGCCGCAAAAGCAACAGAGACCGCATTGCCGCCGATGTCCGTTTCGGTTCTCACCCGCTTGGCAACGGCGAACACTTTTTGAAACAGCTTTTCCAACGGGCCCGCAATCAGATTGGCTTTTCCGGAACTGGCATAAGCCTGCTTCACTTGGCCTAGAATTTGTGGCTCACCGAGTACCAAAGAGTCCAACCCACACGCTACGCGCATCAGGTGTTTCACCGCTGCTTGTTCTTCGTGATAGTAAATGCTCGCCATCAGGCTATCACTGCTTAGGTGATGGAAGTTGGTCAACCAATCTACCAGCACACCGATCCCCGGCTGACGCATGTCGGCGTACAGCTCAGTGCGGTTACACGTTGAGACGATCACACAGCTTCGTACTTGAGGGTGGTCGGTCAGTTGCTGCAACGCTTGTTCCAGTTGTTGCGGCGAAAAGGCGACTTTCTCCCGCAAGTCAACGGGGGCCGTTTTGTGATTGATTCCGAGAACTAACAGGCTCATGAAGCGTTGTTACCGACAGCACCAGTAAGGATTGGAGCGGAGGATTTTACTTGATGGCCCCCGTGAATTAAAGCGAACATTGATATGCATCATCCTCTTGGCGTGGAAATGTGAAGCCTCGCGAGATTGGTGGCTTCCTCGCCAAACCCGTACCGCATCCACGGATACAGGCACGATAGGCGTCTTCTTTCTCCGCACAGCTTGTGGCAAAGTAAGCGCATCACGGCCCTGATGCCGCTTTATTGACGTCAAAGAAAGGATACTCAGCACATGCTTGCTCCCCTACGCGCCTGCGTCATCGCCGCCTGTATCGCTATTTTGTCGGGCTGTGCCACCGCCCCGCCACCGTCGACTCAATGGCAAGCGCATCAGTCGGCGTTAACGGCCATCGATAGCTACACGGCGAAAGGCAAGGTCGCGTTTATTTCACCCCAAGAGCGGTTTTCAGCGAATTTGTATTGGCATCATCAGCCAGAACAATCCACGCTCCGTCTGACCAATTTTTTAGGGACCACCCTACTCTCGCTTACTATCGAGCCGCAGCTTGCCACCGTGGTGGATGACCAAGGCCAAGTTTATACCGACTCAGACGCGGCTCGCTTGATTGAGCGGCTTAGCGGCATGTCGTTACCGATTGACGCGCTGCCCGCTTGGTTGCTTGGCTTACCACAATCGCGAGATCAATTTGAGCTCGGCGATGATAACCGCCTCGCCCGTTTAAGCAACGCCCAAGGCTGGACCATTGATTACCTCGGTTACGATGGTAGCACGCAGCCGGCGCTGCCTTCGCGTATCACCTTAAAAAGCCCCCAGCAAACCGTAAAGCTGGTTATCTCCAATTGGACGCTTGATGATGAATGACACCACATTTTGGCCCGCTCCCGCCAAACTGAACCTCTTCTTGTATATCAATGGCCGCCGTGAGGACGGCTACCACGAACTCCAAACCTTGTTTCAGTTTTTGGACGTGGGCGATACCCTTGCCATTACGCCTAACCAAACAGGGGCGATCAGCCTCAGCCCTGCCATGGAAGGGGTGAAAGAAGACGATAACTTGATTGTCAAAGCCGCCAAGGCACTGCAAGCCCATACAGGATGTCCCTACGGGGCGCACATTAATATCGACAAACGGCTCCCTATGGGCGGCGGATTAGGGGGCGGGTCATCAGACGCCGCCACCACCTTAGTTGCGCTCAATCATTTATGGCAGACTCAGGTCAGCACTGATGAATTGGCGGCTCTTGGATTGCGTTTGGGCGCTGACGTGCCTATTTTTATTCATGGTCAGGCAGCATTGGCTGAGGGCGTGGGTGAAAAATTTACACCGGTGTTACCGGAAGAAAAAGTTTACTTAGTGGTTAAGCCGGACGTGTCGATTTCAACCGCTGCAATTTTCACTCATCCTCAGTTGCAAAGAAACACGCCAAAGCGCACAGTTTCTGAGCTAATGGGGCAAAAATACGAAAACGATTGCGAAAAGATAGCCCGTAAACAATTCCCCGAGGTTGATAAGGCTGTTTCGTGGCTGCTAGAATACGCGCCGTCTAGGATGACTGGGACAGGCGCGTGCGTGTTTGCCGAGTTTGACACCGCACAAGATGCCCAGGCCACACTCGACATAATGCCTAACTGGCTGACAGGGTTTGTTGCACGTGGGTTGAACCGTTCACCCCTACTTGATGCGCTACAGCAGCAAACTGTGAGTCAGTGACTACTAAATGGATGCAACCCGAGGTTTCCACCGTGCCTGATATGAAGCTGTTCGCTGGTAACGCGACACCCGTTCTCGCCCAACGTATCGCAAACCGTCTTTACATGTCACTGGGTGACGCCACTGTCGGCCGTTTTTCTGACGGCGAAGTGTGTGTTCAGATTAACGAGAACGTGCGCGGTAGTGACGTGTTCGTCCTCCAATCTACCTGTGCACCGACCAATGACAACTTAATGGAATTGGTCGTGATGATAGACGCGTTCCGACGTGCATCGGCAGGTCGTATAACCGCAGTAATCCCTTACTTTGGTTATGCCCGTCAAGACCGCCGCGTACGTTCCTCCCGTGTTCCTATCACCGCAAAAGTTATTGCAGATTTTCTTTCTAACGTTGGCGTTGACCGCGTCCTTACCGTGGATCTCCACGCAGAGCAAATCCAAGGCTTCTTCGACGTGCCTGTCGACAACATCTTTGGCACCCCTGTTTTGCTTGAAGACATGCTAGCGAAGAACTTGGAAGATCCTGTTGTTGTCTCTCCTGACATCGGCGGCGTGGTTCGTGCGCGTGCAACCGCGAAACTGCTCGACGATACCGACATTGCCATCATCGATAAACGTCGTCCACGTGCGAACGTGTCTCAAGTTATGCACTTGATTGGTGACGTTGAAGGCCGTGACTGCATCATCGTTGATGACATGATCGATACCGGTGGCACCCTGTGTAAAGCCGCTGAAGCGCTGAAAAACCGTGGTGCTAAACGTGTATTCGCTTACGCGACTCACCCTGTATTTTCTGGCGACGCGCCGAAAAACATTGCGGAATCTGTCATCGATGAAATCGTGGTGACCGACTCCATTCCGCTAAGCGCAGAAATCCAAGCGACCGGGCGAGTCTCACAACTGACTCTGTCTGGCATGCTAGCGGAAGCGATTCGCCGTATCAGCAACGAAGAATCCATCTCTGCGATGTTTAATTCGTAATAGACGCATCCTTAGTAACAGCGCCCTGCCTCTGTGCAGGGCGTTTTTTTATCTGTCTATTTTCAGTGCTGACTCGACCGCTGAGTCGTAACAATGGTAGGATATGGCGCCTTTTGGGGTGGGCAGAATGCTCACCGGCTATGATGGGTAGATAAACAGCGAGAAACATCGTGAGTAATCAGATCCGCTTATTAGTTGGATTGGCCAATCCGGGGCCAGAATATGCCCAAACACGCCACAACGCGGGCGCTTGGGTCGTGCAAGAACTTGCGCGGATCCACAATGCACCGCTGAAAGAAGAAAAAAAGTTTTTTGGCCTGACCGGCCGCATTACCGTACACGGTCAAGATCTGCGTTTGTTGATCCCAACCACTTACATGAATTTGTCCGGTAAAGCCGTTCAAGCACTGGCTAATTTTTACAATATTCCCGTCGATGCCATCATGGTGGCGCATGACGAGCTAGACTTGCCACCGGGTGTGGCAAAGTTTAAGCAAGGCGGTGGACACGGAGGGCACAATGGCCTGCGTGACATCATCAGTAAATTAGCTAACGATAAATCGTTCTACCGACTCCGGATTGGTATTGGCCATCCGGGTCACAAAGACAAGGTAGCGGGATATGTGCTCACCAAAGCCCCCGCCAACGAGCAAAGCCTGATCGAACAGGCCACGGACGAGGCGGTTCGTAGCCTCGATATCTTGCTCAAAGACGATCTTGCCAAAGCGCAAAACCGTCTGCATACCTTCAAAGCACAGTAATTTTTGATTAAAGGGTTACCATCTCATGGGTTTTAAATGTGGCATCGTGGGCCTACCAAACGTAGGTAAATCCACTCTGTTTAATGCACTGACCAAAGCTGGCATTGACGCAGCTAACTTTCCATTCTGTACCATCGAGCCAAACACTGGCGTGGTGCCTGTGCCTGACTTGCGCTTGGATGCGTTAGCCAAGATTGTTAACCCCCAAAAAGTGCTGCCAACCACCATGGAATTTGTGGATATCGCGGGACTAGTCGCTGGTGCATCACGTGGTGAAGGTTTAGGAAACAAGTTCCTCGCCAACATCCGCGAAACCGATGCAATTGGTCACGTGGTACGTTGTTTTGAAAACGACAACATTGTTCACGTTGCCGGTAAAGTCGACCCTGCGGATGATATCGATGTTATCAACACCGAGCTGGCACTGGCCGACCTTGAAAGCTGTGAGCGCGCCATTCAGCGCAACACCAAAAAAGCCAAGGGTGGCGACAAAGACGCCAAGTTTGAGCTAACAGTGCTTGAAAAACTGCTGCCTGTGCTGGAAGAAGGCAACATGTTGCGTTCTGTCGAGCTAAGCAAAGAAGAAGAAGCGGCAGTACAATACCTCAACTTCTTGACGCTTAAGCCCACTATGTACATTGCCAACGTCAACGATGATGGCTTTGAAAACAACCCTTACCTCGACAAAGTACGTGAGATTGCCGCGCAAGAAGGTGCCACCGTGGTTGCCGTGTGCGCGGAAATTGAAGGCGAAATTGCCGAGTTAGACGCCGAAGAAGCGGCTGCGTTCTTGGAAGAAATGGGGCTGGAAGAGCCAGGCCTTAACCGTGTGATTCGCGCCGGTTATGAACTGCTTACCCTGCAAACCTATTTCACGGCGGGTGTTAAAGAAGTGCGTGCTTGGACCGTGCCAATTGGCGCCACTGCTCCGCAAGCGGCAGGTAAAATCCACACTGACTTCGAAAAAGGCTTTATCCGTGCTGAAGTGGTCGGTTATGAAGACTATATTGCGAACAATGGCGAAAGCGGCGCGAAAGAAGCCGGTAAATGGCGCCTAGAAGGCAAAGACTACATCGTAAAAGATGGCGATGTGATCCATTTCCGCTTTAACGTATAAGCACGTAATGCCTCTTGGGTGAGTTGTCGAGACCCCACCCTTATCAGAAAAAACCAGCCTCCGGGCTGGTTTTTTCTTCCTACCGTTCAACGCGATCCGCCACCTCCTCGATAGGCTTTGCCGCTAAATTGTCCAAAATGGCGATTATTGCAGCCAATGAATGCAAAATCGCAAAAAAAACAATAACCAGACCTTGACGACTTTCGCCCAGATCCGCATAATTCGCAGCGTCTTAAGGCACTACGCCTGACAGAGTGGCTACGTAGCTCAGTTGGTTAGAGCACATCACTCATAATGATGGGGTCACAGGTTCGAATCCCGTCGTAGCCACCATTATTTTATAATTCGGTCTGCGTTTTCGTCACCGGGTTATCCACCTTTTGCGGAGGTGGCGGAATTGGTAGACGCGCTAGCTTCAGGTGCTAGTGTCCGAAAGGACGTGAGGGTTCAAGTCCCTCTCTCCGCACCAAGTTAGGCAACGCTACTGGGGTATCGCCAAGCGGTAAGGCAACGGGTTTTGATCCCGTCATTCCCAGGTTCGAATCCTGGTACCCCAGCCATATTAAAAAGCCCACATCATGTGGGCTTTTTTGCGTTTAGGGACATCAAAAACGTTCCGCGCTATTTTCCAGCTTGTCGATGTTCACTCCGATCCAACTCATCCTAACAACGTTTCTCCCTTTCAATTTGCGATCAGAGTGACAAGCCTTCCACAACTACGGCTAACTCATCGCACTGCAGAACGTTTTCTTTCCCTCTGAGTCACGGGGTTGAATCGAAGCACTCGACCCGTACGATACCTACAAGGTGACTTACATGTGTACCAACCGGCGTACCTTTGCGGTAGAAACCGAGCATCAAGAAAGTGGTATCTACTGCGATATGCTCGAGGATCGCTTTGAAGCGGTGACTAGTTTGGTCACGCAGTTATGATGGTTGCGTAAGTGACATAATCCGCATAACTTACGTAAGTTATGCGGGTTATTGAATGATAAAGAACGAAAGTTAACCCTAGTTTGCTAGCTTACTATCGAAACTGTCAGATTCTATTTTTTAATCTTCGTACAAGAGTTTCACTTGTAGAGGATTGAAGGGCTTATTAAAAGGCTCTTTTTTAGATAACATTTTAATGTTAAGGAAATCTAAGTCGCTTAAGGTTTCCCTTTGCTTCTCGTGCATAAACACTTTTTTCAGTGAAAGCCACTCATCTAGCCTTTTCGAATCACCTGTTTCTGCTGCATAATAAAGAAGATCTTTCGTATAATTAGCTTCTTCCAATGAAGCGCATCTATCCATGGCCATTTGGCTTAACATGAGTAGTGCGGTGCCTCGCTGTTCATTAGATAATTTACTAAACCATTCCGAATCGATGTCCTCTTTTTCAATAGGACTACGGCTTTTTAGACAAGACTCAACTTTACTGTTTAAAACATCATAGGACTCTAGCATTTCACCACGAAGATGATCTGACCAAGTATTTGCACTAATGGAAGGTGACAGCCCTAGAAACAAAGCAAGTAAGGCTATTTTTTTATAGCGAGTTATAAACACAGATCCAAAACTCCCTCTCTTTTCCCATGGATATGTCTGCAGTTGATGCGGCGATTTGTTCGAGTTTAGCTCGACGAATAGCACTAACCCCTACGACAGCTTCAGAGAACAATTTCCAATTATACCCTACCAAATTATATGATATGGCACCCATGTTCGCACTAAGATAAGTATCTCTACCAGCAAATATACTAAAAGAGGGTGCAGCCATTAGTACGTTTTCCAGTAGCGATGACATATCTACTACTTTATTCATTTGATTGACTGCATCAGTTGTTTTTGAAGTAGGTTCAAAACCCTCAATGCTACAGTAATCACCTTTTACAGGGGATACGCTCATATCTTTATCCGGTTAAAAAAAAATAACTCTTAAAAATAACACTTTTGTTTGGTTTTTAAACAGATAACATTGGAACAAATATCACGAATTTCGCCATTGTTTGTATTTACTGAACAGTCACCACTTGCAACCTATTCTATTAATTTACAAATAAAACAAACGCTTACTGTATTTTAAAAAACAAGGTATCCAGTAGTAAATCCAACCACCATTACGATGATAGCGGTAAGCGCCATATTGTTAATGACCCACTCGTCCATTATCTATCCCTCATGTTTTTGTGCATCTGCATAAGACTATACCAGAGAAATGCCGTTCTTTTTGTCTCACATTGCCTCGCCACCCTGTACGTAATCAGTGCTTGTCAGACACATCAGTCGGTAATCGTTTCGTGCGTACGAAAAAATATAGGCGCTTGGGGTGAGTGCAGGATTCGTAATGTGCTGGCATTTGGTACCAAAATTTATGTGAGCCAACATGACGCCTCCGTCAATCACAGATAGTCTCACACTTATCCACTGAAACTGTTATACCACTATCGATATTACGCGTCTGTCAACGAACGAACAAAGGTAGTTAGGCCGTCCTTGGTGAGGAGGTGCAGGCCAAAATCCAGATCGAAATAGTAGACGTACCCTTGGTTCTCTTCACCAACGCCAAGACAAAATACAGCGTTTCCGTAGCTGGCCATAAACGGAAGGATCGCTTCGTTATCGAGATATGGGGCAAAGTTCAGGTATACCTCTTCTAACTCATCTTCGGCAAACACTTCTTCAATTGATAATGTGTCGTCGGGAATGGCTTGGTTGACGGCATCATAATCAGCAAGGTCGACAACCTTATCTAAAAGCTCGTCTTCTTGCTCCCAAATAGGTGCCAGCATGCTTTTGGTTGTGGTGATGATTTTCATCTATGTTTCATCATCTGCATTCTTAAGAAAAGAGTACTCAGTGTACATAACTAACACTCAGTGCTATGTCCGCTAGAGGTTCACTTATCGTATATCTCCATCTCTCAATAAGATAATTCAATAGCGACTGGCTTTGAACCCACTACACCACGATTCCCAGCTTGGCGAGTTCTGCGCGGCATTGCTGTGCATCGATAAAGGGGATACCCGCCATGCCTAGCGCTTTGGCACCTTCTACGTTCGCAACCCTGTCATCCAAAAACACACAAGAGGCTGGATCGAGGTGGTAGTCATCCAACAAGCGTTGATAAATGGCAGGCTCGGGTTTTAGGTACCCTACTTCGGCTGACACGATGGCACCATCAAACAGCGACCAAAACGCATAGCGCTGTTTTAAGAACGCAACAATTTCGCGCACATTATCGGTTAACGCATAAACACCGTATCCGGCCTGTTTGGCCGAGTGAAGTAACTCGACACTACCGTAAAGGCAAATTTGAGTCTGTTTAATATAATAAAACAGTGCCTCAAGCTGCGCAGGGCTTAGCGACGTTTCTTTGGCAAAACGTTGCTTGGCTTGCGCTTCGGTGAGCGTGCCACGGTTCAGCGCTTGCCAAGTGTCACTGGGGAAGATTTGATTGGCATACGCGTGGGCATCCACCGCGTCCCCTAAGGTTAGACGGATGATTTCTTCCGGTGACCAACGCACCATCACATTGCCAATATCAAAAATAATCGTCTGGTAGTTCACCATATCGCGTCCTTGTTCTTGTCACGAAGACTAGAGCCCTAACGCATACTTCAATACATGTTTTTTCACTGGGCCACTGTGTTCGGCCAGTTTGAACACCGCATTACGCGCCAGTTTTAAAGGCGTAATTCGATTGCTAAACGCGGCATAAAACACATCCATGCTGGTTTGCATCATCATGTTATCGGTGCGGCGTGCTTTCTCATAAGCTGCTAATGTTGCATTATCCTGCCAGTGTTCGCCTGCATCGGCACAGGCATCCAGCAGGGCCGTTACATCTTTAAAGCCTAGGTTCACCCCTTGCCCTGCGAGTGGGTTAATGGTGTGGGCAGCATCACCAATCACCACAACGCCATGACGATGGTACTGCTGCGCATGGCGTCGCGTCAGCGGGAATGCGCCCCAGTTGACAGGCGTTACCTCTCCAACTTCGGCGGGGAAATTCGCCACAATCTCTGCTTTTAACTGCGCCGCATCTAACTGACACAATTGCTGAATACGTTGAGGGCTGTCGTACCACACCAAGGAGGCTTGCTGGCCGCATAGCGGCAAGAAGGAGCGCGGTCCTGAAGGGAAGAATTGTTGCCACGTGATATCTTGCTGCGGCGACGCGGTTTCGACATTGATCAGCATGCAATGTTGGCGATAGTCCCAACTGGTGATGCCAATCTTGGCGTAGTCTCGCACTTTGGAATTTGCGCCATCCGCACCAATCAACCACGGCGCTGTCAGTGTGTCGCCGTTGTCTAACTCAACATAGTGTTGCTGCCCTTTTTGATGCATTGATGTAATCGACGCGGGCGAGAAAACGTGCAAGTTGTCATAGCGTGAGAATTGCTGCCAGAGTCCGAGTTGAATCAAACGGTTTTCGACCATATATCCCAGTTGGGGTAAGTCGAGTTGTTCTGCGCTAAAGCAGACACGGCTGTCTTCCGCTTCCCACGTTTCAAGGCGGCGATATGGACACACACGCATGGCTTCAATGTCCGTCCATGCCCCTAAATCGGACAGTAGCGCCACCGACGCATGAGAGATAGCCGAAACACGAAGATCCATTGGCTGTGAGGACGAAAATGACTGGGGAACTTGGCGCTCAATCAATGCAACCTGACGCCCCTGACGCGCTAATCCCAACGCAGTGGCTGCACCCACCATGCCACCGCCAACAATAATGATTTCAAATGGGTTCATGACTATCTCTTTTTACCAGCAATGAGGGCATTCTACTGAAGGTTAACGAGAATTCGACCTAAATCAGATCAAATTGCGTCAATGTTCTTGGCAGTAACCACCATAAATGCGAGTCAGGTTGTGTCCTTTGTCAATGCCTTACCAAGATTGAAGGTTCTGAGGATCATTTCATCGGCCCTGTGATCTGGTCAGCGTTATTGGAAAGCAGTACAATACGCGGCTTGCCAAGCTGATTGACTGGTTAAAAACCACACAGCTTGAGGGGTAATGTCGACCATAAGATTAAAAACGAGCGTAAAGTTACATGGCTAAGAAACTGCTGATTAAAACCTGGGGTTGCCAAATGAATGAGTATGACTCATCCAAAATGGCAGATCTGCTCAATGCTTCCGGTGGTTACGAGCTGACCGAGCAACCAGAAGAAGCAGATGTTCTCCTCCTAAACACCTGCTCTATCCGTGAAAAAGCGCAAGAGAAGGTTTTCCACCAACTCGGGCGTTGGAAAACACTGAAAGACAAAAATCCAGATTTGGTGATCGGGGTTGGTGGCTGTGTAGCAACACAAGAAGGCGACCACATCCGTGAGCGCGCACCTTATGTGGATGTAATTTTTGGCCCGCAAACGCTGCACCGCCTTCCTGAGATGATCAAACAATCACGCTCAGATCATGCGCCCGTGATGGACATTACCTTCCCGGAAATCGAGAAATTCGATCGTCTTCCCGAGCCGCGTGCAGAAGGACCGACCGCTTTCGTTTCGATTATGGAAGGCTGCTCGAAATACTGTACCTTCTGCGTGGTGCCTTATACGCGCGGTGAAGAAGTGAGCCGTCCGCTCGACGATGTCCTGTTTGAGATTGCCCAACTGGCCGAGCAAGGTGTCCGTGAAGTGAACCTGCTGGGGCAAAACGTGAATGCCTATCGTGGTGAAATGCACGACGGTGAGATTTGTACCTTTGCCGAACTGCTGCGTTATGTGGCCGCGATCGATGGTATTGACCGTATTCGCTACACCACCAGCCATCCGGTTGAGTTTACTGACGATATCATCGAGGTGTATCGTGATACCCCAGAAGTGGTGAGTTTCCTCCACTTGCCGGTGCAAAGCGGTTCGGACCGTATTCTGACTATGATGAAGCGTCCGCACACCGCTATCGAATACAAGTCGAAAATTCGTAAGCTGCGTCAAGCGCGTCCTGATATTACCATCAGCTCTGACTTTATCGTCGGCTTCCCGGGTGAAACGGACCAAGACTTTGAAGCGACCATGAAGCTGATCACGGATATCGACTTCGATATGAGCTTTAGTTTTGTGTATTCACCACGCCCTGGGACGCCAGCCGCCGATATGCCTGACGACACCCCAGAGCAAGTGAAAAAAGAACGTCTGTACCGCCTACAGCAACAAATTAACAGCCAAGCGATGCGTTACTCACGCCTGATGCTCAACACGGAGCAACGTATTCTAGTTGAAGGCCCATCTCGTAAGAATCTGATGGAGCTACGCGGCCGTACCGAAAACAACCGTGTCGTTAACTTTGAAGGCTCTGTCGATTTGATTGGCCAATTTGTTGACGTCAAAATTACTGAAGTGATGCCAAACTCGCTCCGCGGTGAGCTGGTTCGTACTGAAAAAGATATGGACCTGCGTGTCGCCGTCTCGCCAACCGAAATCATGGCGAAAACACGTAATGAAAACGAGCTTGGCGTTGGTGTATATACTCCTTAAGGAGTTCATCGATTCAAAGGCGCCGGGAAGCCGGCGCCTAAAGCGAGGATAACCTTGTCTAAAATTATCACTCTTGATCTTACTTTAGAGCCAGCCGATAACACCCGACTTGCCAATCTTTGTGGCCCGTTTGACGACAATATCAAACAATTAGAACGCCGCTTGGGTGTGGAAATTAATCACAGACACAATGCGTTTTCGATTGTTGGCAAGCCACATACCGCTAATGCCGCGGTAGATATTCTCAAGCATTTGTATGTTGATACTGCCCCAGTGCGTGGCAGCTACCCAGACATTGAGCCGGAAGCCATTCACTTGGCAATCAAAGAATCGGGCGTACTCGAGCAAACCACCGAATCAAGCATCCCATACGGTAAAGAGATTAATATCAAAACCAAAAAAGGGGTGATCAAACCGCGTACGCCAAACCAAGCGCAATATATTGCTAACATGGTTAGCCATGACATTACCTTTGGTATTGGCCCGGCGGGAACCGGTAAAACCTACTTGGCGGTCGCAGCGGCGGTTGATGCACTTGAGCGCCAAGAAATTCGCCGTATTTTGCTGACACGTCCTGCCGTAGAGGCCGGTGAAAAACTGGGCTTTTTGCCCGGCGATCTCAGCCAAAAAGTCGACCCTTACCTGCGCCCTTTGTACGATGCCTTGTTTGAAATGCTTGGCTTTGAGCGCGTTGAAAAGCTGATTGACCGTAACGTGATTGAGGTCGCGCCGCTGGCCTATATGCGTGGCCGTACCCTCAATGACGCTTTTATTATTCTCGACGAAAGCCAAAACACGACGGTGGAACAAATGAAAATGTTCCTGACTCGGATTGGCTTTAATTCGCGCGCTGTGATCACCGGAGATGTGACACAAGTGGATTTGCCACGCAACGCGAAATCAGGCTTACGTCATGCCATTGAAGTGCTCTCTGATGTCAAAGAAATCAGCTTCCACTTCTTTCAAGCTGACGACGTGGTTCGCCACCCCGTGGTGACGCGTATTGTTCAAGCCTATGATAAATGGGAAGCGGAAGATGCGCGTGCACGCAAAGAAGCCGAAGCGCGTCGTCGTGAGGCACGCGAAGCACAAATGAATACTGAACACAGCCAATCGCAGGAACAATCATGAGTTATTACGTGGATGTTCAGTTGGCGTGTGATAATACTGACGGGTTGCCCAGTGATGATCAGCTCCAAGCTTGGTTTGAACACGCCGTACGCAACGCGCGTGAACAAGCGGAAGTCACGATTCGTCTGGTTGACGAAGGTGAGAGCCAGAGCTTGAATCGCGATTATCGTGGCAAAGATAAACCCACAAATGTGTTATCGTTTCCGTTCGATGCCCCTCCCGGTATCGACATTGATTTGCTCGGCGATCTGATCATTTGCCGCCAAGTGGTTGAGCGTGAAGCTGAACAACAAGGCAAGCGACTGATGGATCACTGGGCACACATGGTCGTGCATGGCAGTTTACACCTGCTTGGTTACGACCATATTGAGGATGATGAAGCCGAGCAAATGGAAGCCTTAGAGCGTGACATTTTAGCTACCATGGGGGTGCCAGATCCCTATGCGAACGACTTCATTGAGCGTTAACTAACTGAATGAATTTGAATGAACGACGATAATTCGCAAAACGCAGACGGTCCGAGTAGGAAGACCTTCTTCGAGCGGCTAGGACAGTTTTTCCAAGCTGATCCTAAAGACAGACAGGAACTGGTGGATGTGTTCCGCGATTCAGAGCAAAACGCCCTGATCGACCATGACACAAGAGACATGCTGGAAGGTGTCATGCAAATCTCCGACATGCGTGTTCGAGATATCATGATCCCCCGCTCGCAGATGGTAACCGTTGAACGATCGCAGTCTTTGGAAGCGATCATTAATATCATCATTGATGCCCAACACTCGCGTTATCCTGTGATCAGCGATGACAAAGACCATGTTGAAGGCATCTTACTTGCGAAAGATCTGCTGCGCTATTTGCGCCCAGATGCCGAAAACTTCGATATCGAGAAGGTGTTACGCCCTGCCGTGGTGGTACCTGAGAGTAAACGCGTTGACCGCTTACTCAAAGAGTTCCAAGAAGAACGCTACCACATGGCGATCGTGATCGATGAATTTGGCGGTGTATCGGGCGTGGTCACCATTGAGGATATCTTGGAAGAAATCGTTGGCGAAATCGAAGATGAGTACGACGAGGACGACGAACAAGAAATCCGTCAGCTAAGCCGCCATACCTTTGCGGTAAAAGCACTGACCACGTTAGAAGACTTTAATACACACTTCGGCAGTCAGTTCCAAGACGATGTGGTAGACACCATTGGCGGCTTGGTTATGACCAGCTTTGGCCATCTGCCCGATCGCGGCGAGGAAGTGGATATCGAACATTTCCACTTTAAGGTGACCTCGGCAGACAGCCGTCGTATCATTCAGCTACAAGTCACCATTCCTGACAGTAGCGAACCTCAAAGTGAAAGCGATTAATCACATTGTGCGTCAAATTGGGCAGCCCCTCGCGGCTGCCCTGCTTGGTGCCAGTGCCACCCTTGCCTTTGCCCCCTTCTCTTACTGGCTGCTAATGCCGGTATCGCTTTGGGGTCTATTCCTGTTGCTCCAATCCGCCTCTCCCAAAAAGGCCAGTTTGCTCGGCTTTTGCTGGGGGCTCGGTCAATTTGCCACCGGCGTCAGCTGGGTGTATGTCAGTATTGACCATTTTGGAGGTATGCCCGCCATAGCAGGCTTGTCCTTAATGGCGCTGCTGGTAATGTATCTTTCGTTGTATCCCGCGTTATTCGCCGGTGTGTTAGCGCGCTGCTCGGTACGCCATGCCGCGATTAAATGGCTGATTCTTGCGCCTAGCCTATGGCTCGTGGCCGACGGGTTACGAGGCTGGGTCTTCACCGGTTTCCCGTGGCTGTGGCCCGGCTACAGCCAAATTGATAGCCCTTTAGCTGGCCTGGCGCCAGTGCTCGGTGTGCAAGGCATCACTTGGCTGCTGGTGCTAATGGCAGGGTTGGCGACTTTAATCACGCCCAAATGGGGCGCTTGGCAAGGACGCAAGCAGTTAGCTGGTCTCGCGGCGATCGCTGGCCTATCCGCGTGTGCCTACGGACTTAACACCATCCAATGGGTTGAAGCGCATCCTGAGAAACAACAAACGGTTTCACTGATCCAAGGCAATATTCCCCAAGCGTTAAAGTGGCGTCCCGATCAACGCTGGCCAACCTTAATGAAGTACCTAGATCTCACCCGCCAACATTGGGATAGCGATGTGGTGATCTGGCCAGAAGCGGCCATTCCGGCGTTGGAGCGTGACTTACCTCGCTTTTTTGAGCAATTAGATACCGCCGCGAAAAATAACCACACCACGGTCATTACCGGGGTGTTAGACCAAAATGCGGCAGGGCAATATTTTAATAATGTGATTGCGGTTGGCGCCGATACGCCTAGCTATCAGTATCCCGCGCCGAAGCAATACAGCAAGCATCATTTGCTCCCGTTTGGTGAATTCGTTCCCTTTGAGTCGTTACTGCGTCCGCTTGCGCCTTTATTTAATTTGCCCATGTCTTCGTTCTCACCGGGCGAGGCCATACAGCCTGCATTGCCGGCCAATGGCTTGGCCTACATTACGGCGCTTTGCTACGAAATTGCGTTTCCAGCGCAAATTCGCGCCAACTTGACGCCGGACAGTAACGCGATTATCACTTTATCGAATGATGCATGGTTTGGCCGCTCAATTGGCCCATTGCAGCATTTAGAAATTGCGCGGATGCGCGCGCGTGAGTTTGGCTTGCCGGTCATTCGTGCCACCAATAATGGTGTGACTGCGATTATGGATGCACGCGGCAATATTCAGCAATCCCTCCCGCAGTTTGAAACCGGTGTGCTTACCACCACTGTCACCAGCACTGTGGGTATCACCCCCTATCGTCAATGGGGTAATACCCCGCTTTGGATTTGGGTGATGATAAGTGGGCTTATTGGCTGGCGATATCGCGGCCAGCCTTGTCATCGCACCCCACGGAAAATTTCCACACGCGCCTGACATTTGTCCGCCTAAACTGACGTAACGTGTGATGTGAAAGACTCACTTTGATGACGAAGAGGGATAAAAACATGTTACGTCGTTCTTATGTATGGTTGAGCATGGCGTTAGTGGCACTGACCGCCCTAGTGGGCTGTGCTACCCATTCTCAGCAGGATCAGATTAGCCAAGCAAACTTGGCACGCGATCAGTTTTATCAATATCCGCAAACCCAACCCTTTTTTGATAACGCCTATGGCTATGCCGTGTTTCCTTCAGTCGGTAAAGGCGGCTTTTGGGTGGGCGGCGCATACGGTAAGGGCGTGGTATACCGCCAAGGTCAGCCGGTCAGTGCAGCTGAGTTAAAGCAAGTGTCGGTCGGTCTTACTTTTGGCGGACAAGCCTTCAGCGAAATCGTCTTTTTTGAAGATCAAGCCGCGTATGACCGCTTTATGAAAGGACAAGTAGAGCTGGGCGCACAAGCCTCCGCGACTGCCTTAACCGAAGGCGCCTCTGCGCAAGCCGGCACCGCAGGCACCTCGGCGTCAGCCAGCAACCGTCAATCAAAAGCCTATTACGTTAATGGTCTGACTGTCTTTACACATGCTAAGGGTGGCCTGATGGTCGAAGCGGCACTTGCAGGTCAGCAATTTAGCCCGGCCAACTGGTAGTCGCAGCGATGAACCATCTATCTTAAACGGGAAAGCCAAACGAAAAAGGCCAGCGTCATACGCTGGCCTTTCTATTCGTGTCGTGTATCGTCGGCATACGGTTACGAGGCCTGCCAAACAAACCACAGTGTCGTGTCATCCTCAGCCAAAACATCTCCTTCGAGTGTCTGCTCATTGTTGAGTCGAACGCCCTCCTCCGAGCTATCTAATGCTGAGCCGGCTGGCTGCTGTGGTGACGTTTCCATCTTCTCACTACCTGCATAATCGAGCCGTTCTTGCGGAGTCATAAGACGGATTTCGCGATTCGCGGTCAGCTCGTTAATCAGTGCTTGTTGTGACGCGGCTAAACGTACCGTAAATCGCAATGCATCTCCCTCGAGCTCCGCAAGGTGTGCGCTTTGTAGCGCATTTAATCCCGCTAATGTGCGCTCTAGCTGGACATAATCATCACCACCTTGTACGCCTGCAATCGCCAACGTCACCGCTTGACTGTCATCATTTTGATCGAACACCACGGCAGTACGGGTCGCATAATAATCGGCAACCGCATTGATCATGGCCGCACTGTCACCTTGCCCGCGCTGTTGATCGGCTTGCAAGTCGCTCGCATCGGGGAAGAATTGCCAACGTATGCCCTGCGGGATCAGTTTGGCAATCACAATGCCGTCCGCTTGATAGCGCTGACTTGCGTCGCTAACCGGACCAATAAAGCCTCCCCAAAGATCACTGGCAGAAATAGCCATCAGATCATCAAAATCACCCACCGGCACCAATACGGGCAAACCACGCTTGGCAGCACTGTCTCGCAAGGCGTCAACCAAAGCCACATCGCTTTGTTCCCACACAATCTCGCGTTCAGCACTACGATCGTCCACCAGCCATACTAAAACGGACGGACGCGGCGTACCCCATAAAGGCAACCCCGCATCACGCAGCAGCGCTTGCACTTGCTGGCTATCAAAGCCCACTTCAAGGGTCCGTACCGATTCATTGTTCTCCGTACGCGCCGTTTCACCATATCCTAACTGGGTGATCAAACCATCCACATCATTAAGACGATTCTGCACACTGGGATTATCGGCAATGTCACGTTGTCCCGAGACTTTGACCAACACATCCAGCAAGCCTTGTTGCTTAGCGGCTTGTTGCGATGTTTGAGCGCCGTTATCTAACGGTACGCTTGCATGGTACAAATTACTGGCAAAGGCACTGGGTAGCCACAGCATAGCCATCATGGCCATTACAAATCGGATCATAGTTTTTCCACATTGATTGATGGGATGTTGGGATCATAAGCGCTCTTGTCCTCTCTCAGCAATGCTCTTACCTAAAAAAGACCAGATTCCTAACCGCTGGCTCACATAGTCCTCTCAGCGCGCTGGGTCTCGCCATCATAGTGCAATCCGTTACATTGGTTTTTTGCTACCGATCTCACATTGATAAATATGACAAGCATCACATCTTGGCTTTGTGCTAACATCTCGCGATTTTTTTTGGAGGTGAGACTATGATGCAAGTTTTACAAGGCGCACAGATGCTATTTGTTGCATTTGGCGCATTGGTATTGGTGCCATTATTAACCGGGCTTGACCCCAATGTGGCCCTCTTTGGTGCCGGTATTGGAACCCTGATTTTTCAACTTATCACCCGTCGCTCCGTCCCCATTTTCCTCGCCTCTTCTTTCGCCTTTATCGCTCCCATTCTTTACGGTGTTAACAACTTTGGTATTCCCGCTACCATGGGCGGTCTAATGGCGGCTGGGGTGGTTTATCTGATTATGGGCGGCATTATCCGTGTCAAAGGCGTCGACATTATTCACAAGTTGTTGCCACCTGTGGTGGTGGGTCCTGTCATTATGGTGATTGGTCTGGGGCTTGCGCCAACCGCGGTCAATATGGCGTTGGGGAAAAGCGGCGATGGCGGCACGCAAATTATCGCCGGTGATGTTGCGATTTGGATTTCGTTGCTATCGCTGCTGACCACCATAGTGATCAGTGTGTTTGCTAAAGGCTTCTTTAAGTTGGTGCCGATCTTGGCGGGTATCGTGGTGGGATATATCGCCAGCCTCATCATGGGTGTGGTCGATTTCAGCGCTGTGACTCAAGCAAGCTGGTTCGCCATGCCCGCCTTTACACTACCGGAATTTAATATCAACGCTATCTTATTTATGATTCCCGTGGCGATCGCTCCCGCTGTTGAGCATGTGGGCGATATGCTGGCGATTTCGAATGTCACCCGCAAAGACTACCTGAAAAAACCCGGTCTTCACCGCACCATGGCAGGTGACGGTGCCGCGACCATTGCCGCGTCTTTGTTCGGTGCACCACCTAACACCACGTACAGCGAAGTCACCGGTGCCGTGATGCTCACCAAAGCATTTAACCCAGTGATTATGACCTATGCTGCATTAACGGCGATTGTGTTGGCCTTTGTCGGCAAGCTGGGCGCGGTGTTACTGACCATTCCTTTGCCTGTCATGGGCGGGATCATGATCTTGTTATTCGGCTCTATCGCGACGGTGGGATTAAATACCCTGATCCGCAATCAAGTCGATCTACATGACTCTCGAAACCTCGCGATTGTCGGTGTGACCTTGGTCTTTGGTATTGGCGGCATGGCCTTTGGCATCGGCGATTTCAGCTTACAAGGCATTAGCCTGTGTGGTCTGGTCGCGATTGTGCTTAACCTTGTGTTGCCACGTAAAATGGGCGAAAACCTTATTGTTGACAGTGCGCAGATGGAAGAAGGCTCGCACTAATCCCCGATCGAAAAAGGGCGCCTAGCGCCCTTTTGGATTTTCCCACCTAAGGTGGTTGGGTTGATTAACCTTGCGCCGCACGCGCTTCAACAAGCTTAATCGCTTGCTCAATACGCGCGACCACACGGTCTTTACCAATCAGGTGCATGACCGCATCCACAGAAGGCGACTGACCACCACCAGTGACCGCAACACGCAATGGCATACCCACTTTGCCCATACCCACATCCAAATCGGTACAGGTATCGGCGATCACCGCTTTTAAGGCTTCCACGCTCCAGTCTTGCAGCGCTTCAATTTTGCCTTTCGCCACTTGTAATGGCTCTAGTGCCACCGGACGCAGGTGCTTTTTCGCCGCCGCTGGATCGATCTCATCAAAGTCTTGATAGAAGTAACGGCTTTGCTCCGCCAGCTCTACCAAGGTATGACAACGCTCGCCGACCAGCTGGATCACGTCGGTGATGACCGGGCCTTGGCTAATGTCGATGCCAGCTTGATCGAGGTGCCACTGCAGGTGCTGCGCGACCTCTTGCGGATCGGCGTGCTTAATGTAGTGGTTGTTCAACCACAGCAGCTTTTCAGTGTTAAACGCTGAGGCTGACTTGCTGATCGCTTCAAGGCTAAACAGTTCAATCATCTCATCGAGCGAGAAAATTTCTTGGTCACCATGTGACCAGCCCAAGCGCACCAAATAGTTCAGCAACGCATGAGGCAAGAAGCCCTGATCGCGATATTGCATAACGCTAACCGCACCGTGGCGCTTAGACAGTTTCGCACCGTCGTCACCAAGGATCATCGAGCAATGCGCAAACTCAGGAACCGGTGCGCCCAGCGCTTTGTAGATATTGATCTGACGTGGGGTGTTGTTGATGTGGTCTTCACCACGCACAACTTGGGTGATCCCCATATCCCAGTCATCCACAACCACACAGAAGTTGTAGGTTGGGCTGCCGTCGGTACGGCGGATAATCAGATCATCCAGTTCACTGTTCGCAATTTCAATACGGCCGCGGATCTTGTCGTCAAAGACAACCTTACCCTCTTTCGGGTTGCGGAAACGGATCACATGCGGGTCATCCGCCTTGGCGTTTTGATTCGCTTCAATCACTTTTGGATGATCAGCGTCGTAGCGTGGCTTAAGACCGTCTGCTTTTTGTTGCTCACGGATCTCATCGAGCAGCTCTTTCGGGGCATAGCATTTATAGGCTTTGTCTTCCGCCAAAAGTTGGTCAACAAGCTGGTTATATCGGTCAAAACGCTTGGTTTGATAATATGGACCTTCATCCCACGTTAAACCCAACCATTCCATCCCTTCTAAGATGGCGTCGATGGCCTCTTGGGTTGAACGCTCAAGATCAGTATCTTCAATACGCAATACAAATTGACCGCCTTGGCTGCGTGCTGCTAGCCAAGAATAGAGTGCTGTACGCGCACCGCCCACGTGCAAAAAGCCGGTTGGGCTGGGGGCAAAGCGGGTTTTGATAGTCATTAGGATCCCTATCCCAGTGGTGAGAATGATGAGTGACAGTTAGTTTACCAGTACAGGTAAATTCCACAATCGAGGCCACGGGATTCCCCCGAAGCCTCACGGTATTTATTGGTTGATCAATGCCAGCATGCCGTCTTCATCTAACACGGTCACACCTAAATCTTGCGCTTTGGTCAGTTTCGAGCCAGCGGCTTCACCGGCAATCAAGATATCTGTTTTCGCCGAGACGCTTCCGGTCACTTTAGCCCCTAACGCTTGCAGCGCGGCTTTTGCATCCGTGCGCGACATTTGCGACAAGGTACCAGTCAACACGATGGTTTTTCCCGCCAAAGGCTGTGCTTGCGCATCCGTTTGTTGGGCCACTTCCGGCCAGTGGATCCCAGTTTCCAACAATGCATCCAACACATCTTGGTTGTGGGGCTCGGCAAAGAAGCGAACAATATGGCCCGCCACAATCGTCCCAACATCAGGGACCGCAATCAAGGCTTCTTCATCCGCGGCGCGCAGCGCGTCGAGGGTTTTAAAATGTGTGGCCAAATTTTGTGCCGTGGCTTCGCCAACCTCACGGATCCCCAACGCATAAATAAATCGAGGCAAGGTGGTCGCTTTGGCTTTTTCTAGCGCATCAATCAGATTTTGTGCTGATTTTGGCCCCATTCTATCCAAGGCGGTGACACGGCCCGCCGTGAGGCGAAACAGATCAGCGGGGGTATGAATCAGCTCTTTTTCAATCAGCTGCTCAACGATTTTATCACCGAGGCCATCAATATCCATCGCCTTACGCGAGGAGAAATGCTTGATGGCTTCTTTACGTTGCGCAAGGCAAATTAACCCGCCAGTACAACGCGCCACGGCCTCACCCTCAACACGAGTGACCGCAGAATCACAGACAGGACAGGCTGTTGGAAAAACAATCGGCTGCGCATGTTCAGGACGGCGGCTTTCTACCACACCGACCACTTGTGGGATCACATCCCCTGCGCGACGGATCACCACGGTATCTCCGATATGAACCCCTAAACGCTCAATTTCATCGCCATTGTGTAGGGTCGCATTGCTGACCGTCACGCCCCCGACAAAAACAGGCGCCAGTTTTGCGACCGGTGTGATGGCTCCCGTCCGTCCCACTTGGAACTCAACATCGTTGAGGGTGGTAATTTCTTCTTGAGCCGGGAATTTATAAGCAATCGCCCAGCGGGGAGCGCGCGCAACAAAGCCTAAGGTTTGCTGGCTTTCAATGCTGTCGACTTTTATCACCACCCCGTCAATTTCATAGGGCAATGCATCACGTCGGGCTAAGATGTCTTGGTAGTAGCGTTTGACGCCAGCTAAATCCGTCACCTGTTTGACTTCAGGGCTAAGCGCTAGCCCCCACTGTTTAAGCTTTTGCAGGCGTTGGAACTGCCCCTCGCCAAACGGTGTCGACATAATGCCAACGGCATAGGCGTAAAAACTAAGCGGACGGCTGGCGGCAACTTTAGGGTCCAGTTGACGCAGACTACCAGCGGCAGCATTGCGCGGGTTGGCAAAGGTTTTATCCCCTCGCTTGAGGGCCGCTTCATTCAGTGCTTCAAAGCCCGCTTTAGGCATAAAGACTTCACCGCGCACCTCAAGGCGCGTCGGCCAATCTCCCGCCTGCAACGTCAACGGGACGTTACGAATCGTTTTCACATTGTGGGTGATGTTTTCACCTGTGGTGCCATCGCCTCGGGTCGCAGCTTGGACCAAGACACCATTTTCGTAAATCAAGCTAACCGCTAAGCCATCAAGTTTTGGCTCACAGGTATAGGTGACCGGCTCGCCATCACCGAGTCTGTCTTTAACGCGGCGTTCAAAGTCAGCCAGATCGTCATCACTGAAGGCATTGCCCAAAGATAACATCGCCAACTCGTGGGTCACTGTCTCAAATGCGCTAAGCGGTGCGCCCCCCACACGCTGACTCGGCGAATCAGCCGTCACCCATTCAGGATGCTCAGCTTCAATGGCCAGCAACGTTTGCATTAAACGATCGTACTCCGCGTCCGGCAGCTCAGGGCTGTCTTCGACATAGTAACGATAGGCATGGTAGTTAAGCTGATGCTTCAACGCATCCAGTTGTTCTTTGCTGTAAGCCATGATTGATCTGTTGTGACTGATTGAGTGACAGGCAAGTATATACGTATTAACGGCGAAGATGGAGATGTGTGCGAGCAGGTGGTTGGCCGATGAACAATCACCGACCAACTTCGACCTATGCAGAGAAGGCTTTAACCCGCTCTCGGTACTCGTCAAGGCGAGACGGCGTCATCATGGCGCGAGCATCGTCAAGCACCAGCCCGCCAAGCTCATCAGCAATCTGCTGCGCGGTTTGTAGCATCAGTTTGAAGTTTTGTTCAGGCTCACCATAACAAGGCAGAGTCATAAAGAAGCTAATTCCCGGCGTTTCAAAGCCATCAATATGACCGATATCAAAGGTGCCTGGTTTTACCATGTTCGCGACACTAAACAGCACTTTGCCTGTGCCTGACGGATCCGAATGACGGTGATAAATCCCCATATCACCAAAGCGCAAACCATGCTGCTCAAGACTGTTGGTTAACTCAAGACCGTTGAAAATGGCATTGTTGTTGGCATGAACATGCAAAACAAGCACTTCAGTTTCATCTTCCGTCTCAGCGGCATCATTTTGCTCAGCGTCATGCTCGGCAGTGTCTGGTTGCGGCGTGTCATCACTGACCGGCGCAGTATCCTCACCGTCTTCTGCTTGATGGGCGGTAAAGGGCGCGGCGGATTGCTCGCTAGCAGCAGGCTCAGGGGTATCGTCAGCTGCCGACATGGATGGAAAAGCAGGCTCTACAGGGTCTGTCTTCGCCGATTCGTCGGCGAATAAGGGGTCGACATCGGGTTTATCACCAAAACTAACCGCTGGCTCTTTGCGGCTGGGTTTCGGATTGTCGCCAGAGGCGCTTTTGACGACTCGGACTGCGCCTATCCCGTCTTGATCAAACCCTTGGTCGTCTTTGCTGTCATCCAATTTTCCCAGCGGCTTTTCACCAAACTTGGTGCTCTTTTCTTTCTTATTGGTCCAGAGGCCATGCAACAGCAAAGCTGCAATTGCTAATGCTCCCAAAACAATCAGTACAAGGCGCAATTCCTGCATCGTCGATTCTCAAATCTGTGTTTGTTCAGCGTATTGATTAGCTTATGGCATAGCGTGCGCAGATACGCAAACGCTTTGTCGATCATAAGCGGGCCACATTGACTAACGCAATGCGTAATCGGTCAACTTAGTTAACTGTATCAAAAGTTGGGGAGAATTTAACGAATACAGCGACAGAAATGCGTAAAGTTTCCACGCATTTGACCGTTGTCAGCACCTCGGTTGGGCCAGTAGTATAACCACAAATCAAAAAGGAGATGTCATGACCCACCGTGTTCATCCTCAGCCTCGAAGCGGGGCTGGCTATTTGTTACAAGGTTTTTCACTAATGCTGACGCCGGGATTACGGCGTTTTGTCGTGATCCCGATTATCGTCAATGTGTTATTGATGGGCGGCGCATTTGCTTATTTGTTGTCTCAATTTGGCGATTGGATTGATACTTGGCTTGCGACCCTCCCAGAATGGCTGTCTTGGCTGTCCTTTGTGCTTTGGCCGCTGGTCGTGATTGCTATCTTGGTGGTGTTTTCCTACTTCTTTAGCACTTTAGCTAACTGGATTGCAGCACCATTCAACGGTTTATTGGCGGAACATTTAGAGGCCAAGCTGACCGGCGCCCCCTCGCCCAATGACGGCATGCTCGATGTGGTTAAAGATCTGCCACGGGTAATGAAACGCGAATGGCAAAAACTGATGTACTACATTCCCAAGGCGCTGGGGTTGCTGCTGCTATTATGGATCCCCGCCTTAGGCCAAACACTCGGTCCTGTGTTGTGGTTTTTATTTAGTGCTTGGATGATGGCCATTCAATACTGTGATTATCCGTTTGATAACCACAAGGTGGCCTTCCCCACCATGCGCGACAGCCTGAAACAACGCAGAGGCACATCGCTCAGCTTTGGGGCTGTGGTGATGCTGTTTACCATGACGCCAGTCCTGAACCTGTTAGTTATGCCTGCTGCCGTATGTGGCGCCACTGCATTGTGGGTCGACACTTATAAATCACGACTCGGGCGCTACTAGCTGGTTGTGACCTCACCCAAAAACCTCTACGCTCAGAGAGAAAAGCTCACAATTTCAGTGGGCTTTTCTTCTATTTGCCAATCATATATTGGTCGATGTCACAATAAGATATAACCAACTGATCCTTTTCAAAACAGGCATCAGAGATATGCTTATAGCCAAACTAATCGGTGTCATGAAGGAACGATACAATGGGTAAGATTTACGAAGACAACACACAAACTATCGGTAATACCCCGCTGGTTCGCCTCAATCGCGTAGCTAAGCCAAACGTGCTCGCCAAAATCGAAGCGCGTAACCCGAGCTTCAGCGTCAAGTGCCGAATCGGCGCCAACATGATTTGGGACGCCGAGAAAAAAGGCACCTTGAAACCCGGTATTGAGCTGATTGAACCGACCAGTGGTAACACGGGGATTGCACTCGCTTATGTTGCCGCCGCACGTGGTTATAAACTCACCCTAACGATGCCTGAGTCGATGAGCTTAGAGCGTCGTAAGCTGCTTAAAGCGCTGGGCGCGAAGCTGGTGCTGACCGAAGCGCCGAAAGGCATGAAAGGGGCAATCGCAAAAGCAGAAGAAATCATGGCCGCAGAGCCCGGCAAATACCTAATGCTGCAACAGTTCGATAACCCTGCTAACCCTGAAATTCATGAAAAGACCACGGGACCTGAGCTGTGGGACGATACAGATGGTGAGATTGACGTGTTTGTTGCGGGTGTCGGTACTGGCGGAACACTGACCGGTGTTAGCCGCTACATCAAAAACACCCAAGGTAAGGCGATCACGACCGTCGCCGTTGAGCCTGCAGAGTCGCCTGTGATTGCACAAACTTTGGCCGGTGAAGATGTGCAACCTGCCCCTCACAAAATTCAAGGCATTGGCGCGGGCTTTGTTCCTAAAAACTTGGATGTCAGCCTGATCGACAAAGTGGTTTCCGTCACCTCAGATGAAGCCATCGAAATGGCACGTCGTCTGATGGAAGAAGAAGGCATTTTGGCTGGTATTTCATCAGGTGCGGCTGTGGTCGCTGCCAACAAAATTGCTGAGCTTCCTGAGTTTGCAAACAAGAAGATCGTCACAATTTTGCCAAGTGCTGCAGAACGTTATCTCAGCTCACCGCTATTCGCAGGCATGTTTACCGAGCTAGAAAACGAACAGTAACAGCAGGTTAGTGCGTAAAGCACATTTACCTCCCCCTGACAAAAGGCCCACATCGGGCCTTTTTTGTTTGATTTTTATATTAAGCTTTAGTAAAAAACGTCTGCCTTTTTATTTTCCGCATCAAAATAAAAGCGACATCACCTGATGAGCGGAAGGTCAAAAACGGCAAAAAGATGACAGGAAATTGACATGGATTAAGCTATACGGTCAATTTCTTGGTTAGGTTAACGCCAACGGATAGCGAAAATGCCCGTCAGCGGTTAAGCTAATCTTAGATTTAATACATAGATTTAAAAAAATAGAGATACGGGGTGAATCATGTATAAGAAGCAAGTTGAAATTACTGCAGAAAACGGCCTACACACTCGTCCAGCAGCGCAGTTCGTGAAAGATGCGAAAGCCTATGATGCTGACATCACTGTTGAGTCTAACGGTAAAAGCGCGAGCGCAAAAAGCCTGTTCAAACTTCAAACCCTTGGCTTGACCAAAGGCACCATGGTGACTATCTCTGCTGAAGGTGCGCAAGCACAAGAAGCGGTTGATCACCTAGTAAAACTGATGGGCGAGCTGGAGTAATCCGGCTCTTTTTCTATCGGTTTTAAGTTTGGTAAACGTAAGGTAAAGCTATGATTTCAGGCATCCTGGCATCACCTGGTATTGCTTTCGGTAAAGCACTGCTGCTGCAAGAAGAAGACGTTGTAATCAATAAAAACAAGATTGCCGCGTCTCAAGTCGATCAAGAAATTCAGCGCGTATTGGATGCTCGCGAAAAGTCTAAGACGCAACTTGAAGCGATCAAAGACAAAGCAAGGGAAACCTTCGGCGAAGAGAAAGAAGCCATCTTCGAAGGTCACATCATGCTGCTAGAAGATGAAGAGCTGGAAGAAGAAATTGTCAGCTTCATCAAGTCAAACCTAGCAACCGCCGACCACGCCATCTACAGCGTGATTGAAGAACAAGCGGTGACGCTTGAGTCACTCGACGACGATTATCTGAAAGAGCGCGCCGCAGACATTCGTGACATTGGCTCACGCTTTGTGAAAAACGCGCTAGGCATCAACATGGTGTCTCTCAGTGCAATTAACGAGCAAGTGATCTTGGTCGCCAACGATTTAACGCCTTCTGAAACGGCGCAAATCGACCTGAACCATGTGCTGGGCTTTATCACAGACATTGGCGGACGTACGTCTCACACCTCGATTATGGCACGCTCACTTGAGCTTCCAGCCGTGGTGGGTACTAACGATGCGACTGCGAAAATTAAAAATGGCGACATGCTGGTACTGGATGCCGTAAACAACAAGATTGTTGTGAACCCATCTGAAGACGAGTTGGCGAAATTTAAAGCCATTCGCGATCAGTACCAAGCGGAAAAAGCTGAGCTGGCAAAATTGAAAGATTTGCCTGCAATTACGCTGGACGGTCACCAAGTTGAAGTCTGCGGTAACGTAGGTACTGTCAAAGACTGTGACGGTGTCAACCGTAACGGTGGTGAAGGTGTCGGTCTTTACCGCACCGAGTTCCTATTTATGGACCGTGATTCACTGCCTACCGAAGAAGAACAGTATCAAGCGTACAAAGCGGTCGCTGAGGCGGTTGATGGTCATCCAGTGATCATCCGTACCATGGACATTGGTGGCGATAAAGATCTGCCATACATGGATCTGCCTGACGAAATGAACCCATTCTTGGGTTGGCGTGCAGTGCGTATCAGCTTGGATCGTCGTGAAATTCTGCGTGACCAACTCCGTGCTATTTTGCGTGCATCTGCACACGGTAAAGTCCGCGTGATGTTCCCAATGATCATCTCTGTTGAAGAAATCCGTGAGCTGAAAACCGCGCTAGAGACCTACAAAGCTGAGCTGCGTGAAGAAGGCCTCGCCTTTGATGAGTCACTAGAAATTGGTGTGATGGTAGAAACACCAGCGGCCGCCGCCATTGCTCATCACCTTGCTAAAGAAGTCGACTTCTTCAGCATCGGAACTAACGATTTGACCCAGTACACCCTGGCTGTCGATCGTGGCAACGAACTGATTTCTCACCTGTACAATCCGCTGTCACCGGCAGTATTGACGGTTATCAAGCAAGTGATTGATGCCTCACATGCCGAAGGTAAATGGACCGGAATGTGCGGAGAACTTGCAGGGGATGAGAAAGCAACGTTACTATTGATGGGTATGGGCCTGGATGAGTTCAGTATGAGTGCCATCTCTATCCCTCGCATCAAGAAGATTATCCGTAATGCCAACTTTGCTGATGTGAAAGCGATGGCCGACACAGCCCTCAATCTGCCAACTGCGGCAGAAATCGAAGCCTATGTCGAAAAATTTATTGCGGAAAAAACCGTCTGCTAATATACAATCAGCAAAGAATTACTGCTTAGGAGCAACACTATGGGTCTGTTCGACAAACTGAAGAAGTTGGTGTCAGAAGACAGCAACGACGCAAGTGCTATTGAAATTATCGCCCCATTATCGGGTGAGATCGTCAACATTGAAGACGTGCCTGATGTTGTGTTTGCTGAGAAAATCGTCGGTGATGGTATTGCAATCAAGCCTTCAGGCGACAAAATGGTAGCACCTGTAAACGGTACTATCGGTAAGATTTTCGAAACCAACCACGCTTTCTCTATCGAGTCTGAAGATGGCGTTGAGCTTTTCGTTCACTTCGGTATTGATACCGTTGAGCTGAAAGGCGAAGGCTTTAAGCGTATTGCAGAAGAAGGCCAAACAGTGAAAGCGGGCGACACCGTGATCGAGTTTGACTTGGGCATGCTGGAAGAAAAAGCTAAATCAACGCTAACACCGGTTGTTATCTCTAACATGGACGAGATCAAAGAGCTGACTAAGCTTTCTGGTGCCGTCACTGTAGGTGAAACACCTGTACTGCGCGTGACCAAGTAATTCAAATTTGGTCGACGATAAGAAAACGCAGCCTCCGGGCTGCGTTTTTTATTGCCCGTTATGCAACACCGGGTTGGCTAAGACGCTCCACATATTGCGCTAACGTGGCCTGTGAAGGCATAAACATAATGGCGCCGGTCACCGCTTGGGTAAAGCTTAACATCATGTCGGTTTTGCCATCGCGTTCACCAAACATGCTATCTAACATCACATCCAACGGATGTTGCTGTTGGCAATAGGCAAGGAACAATAGCCCATGCTCGCCACTGACACTGCCGTATGGCAGGCTCTGACGAAGAATTTTCAGGCCGACCCCGTTTTCTTTGATGTCCACCCGCCCAACGTGGGATGTATCCGGCATGTCCTCAAGTTCGATGGAGTCAGGCTTGGTGCGTCCAATCACCTTTTCTTGTGCCGCTTGCTGTAACCGCTCCCAAGCTGGTAGATCATGGACATAGCGTTGGACCAAAGCCACACTGCCCCCTGCAAACGGTCCGTCTGGGATCACTGCAACCGCTTCACGCGCAAGGCCTTGCGGATTTTCCGTGCCATCGATAAATCCTGTCATATCACGCGCATCGAGATAGCGGAACCCTGCTGTTTCATCCACTACATCCACGACTTTCTTAATGGGCGTTAACCATTGTTGAAAAACATAGAAATTCAAATCGTGCCGCAAACCATGAAGATGAATAAAAACATCACAGTCAGTGTGAGGCGCCCGATGTTTGCGACTCTCTCGGGGATGAAAGTCTGTCACGCCCTCCGGATAAGCTAACCCGTGGGCACGACAAAAAGCAGGGCTAAATCCGACCGCCACGCCCATCTGAGCATCACCGAAGACCTCTTGCGTTTGCTTAGCAATCTCAGCCAACCGCTGACATTGCTGTAGCACCAAGGCGGCATCGTTAGTGACCTTAAGCATCACATACAATGCATAGGGTCCACCATCAGGGACAATCGCGGACTGTGCCTGTGTCATGTTACTTCTCCTTTGTACTTATTGTTTTCTGTGGCGCTTAAATGTAAGCCGCTGATAAATTGGTAAAAAAAACGTTTCACCCGTCGGCTTCTTAACCAATACAAGCTCCCCCACACCACCCATAATCCGTGGCATGCAATCAACCAATGAAACTGCCCGTCAGTGGCCATTAACGTCCTAAGCACCTGCGCCCCTTCCCAGCACCAGACCGGCCAAATTAAGGCATAGCCCCAATGCCAAAGGCGCTGAGCCCACCAAGGTGCACGGTGACAATTGCCAACCAACAACAGAAGTATGAGAGGCAACACGCCCACCGCCAAACTGGCGTACAAGGCAGATTTGTCTGGATAAAATAGTGTCAGCAATTCACTGCCTTGCTGTCGACTAACCCCTGCCATCGCCAGCAGCCACCATGCACGGCTTAATAAAATAAGACAGATCAGATAAGTTACGGGCGCTTTTAAAAAGCCCTTCTCGTCATAATGATGAAGTGTGTCCATGTGTATGCCAATATCATTGCGCTATTGACCAACATGACGCCCACGCCGAAAAACTGCAAGATCCTGATGAGAATTTGTTACTCTATTCACCTGATTTATCATCCGCAGTACGGAGCAAACATGGGTAAACAAGCAGCCGCTGTTTCGCCTGAAACACAGCAAGAAGCCATGCGTGTGGCCAAAGCGACACAAAAGCCTGGGCAAACCAAAGCCCAAACCAAACTGATTGCCCAAGGCATCGAGAAAGGTATTGCGCAATATAAGAAAGAGCAAAAAGCCAAAGCGCGCGCACACGACAAAGCTCGGAAGAAAAAACAAAAACAAGCGAGTGAGCACACCGACACTGTCACTGCTAGCGCACCGCCACAACCGACAACATCTGCGCGCGATCGCAGCGATAGCCGTCTACCTTGGCTATTATTGGTGATCAGTTGGATTGGCTTTATTGGTTACCTATGGGTGGGATAATGATAAGAACACGGACATTGGGGTTACTCGTGGCATTGACGCTTACAGGGTGCTCGACAGGAGACAAGATCATGAAACAGCCGCCGGTTACCGCCTGTGGAGACAGCCCTAACTGCGTATCAAGCAAGGATACTCGACCCAAGTTTGCATTATCACCTTTCACCCTGACCAGTGAGTCTGTCCGGTTTGACGATATCGTCAACACCATTGCCAGTCTATCGGGCGCGAAGCTTATCTCTCAACAAGATAACTATGCCCACTTTACCTTCACGACCCCAGTACTGCGCTTTGTCGACGACGTCGAAATATCAGTGCACGGCACAGAACTGACGCTGCGCTCCGCATCTCGTGTTGGCTACTATGATTTTGGTGCCAATCGACGACGCGCTGACGCAATTCGTCAGGCGTTACGCGATACCAAACTCATTACACCGTCGCCTTAGTTGATATAAGAGCGAATATCGCGCTTCTTATCTTCAACCCAGTCGCGGCGGAAGGGGCCCCAGTCTTTTAGCTGGTAGTACCCATCATTGTGGCGCTTGCCATCTTGGATAAAGGTCATATCGATTCCCAAGCCCGATAGCGACTTTAAGACATCTTGAATGGTGCGACGTGGCCAGCCCGTCGCTTCAATTAAGCGCGGTACATTAGGACGTTCCATTTCTTCAACAAGCGCGGCGAGATACAAGCGCCGTGCAAACACAGGATTTAGTTCCATACGAACCTCCGAAAGTTCTGATTAATCCCATTATTCATGTCGGGTAATAGGAGGTTTTGCGTTCGATCAAAACGCCATCAAATCGACGTGCTGCAGGCGTATTTAGCGGGAGAATTCACAGTCTGCGCGAGATCTCTACCTTGCTATTCATCAGCACATCGATCCCGCGCTAGGTATTGCGTTCACTCTCAACCAGTGTCACTCTTTAATCACGCAAAAACACGACCTAAAAAATCATGACAACTGTATTTGGCATTAAAAACTGCGACACCCTAAAAAAAGCGCTGAAATGGTTAGATAACCAAGGCATCGACTATCAGTATCACGATTATCGCAAGGATGGCTTAGACGCGTCGCTGCTGCGCACCTTCGTTGCTGAGCTCGGCTGGGAAGCGTTGGTGAATAAACGCGGTACGACCTACCGCCAACTGAGCGATGAGCAAAAAGCCAGCCTCGATGAAGCCAGTGCGATAGCCATCATGCTCGATAACCCTGCGATCATTAAACGCCCCCTACTCGTACACAAGGGTAGCTACTATCTCGGCTTTAAAGAGAACCAATACGCTGACATTTTTGCGTAATGTGATATTCCGTTCATTCTCGTTGTAAGGAAACTAAGATGACTGACAGTGCTACCCTGTCTTTGGCAAAAGATTTGATTAACCGTGAATCAGTCACCCCAGAGGATGCGGGCTGCCAAGATGTAATGATTGCACGCTTAAAAGCATTGGGCTTTACCATTGAGCCGATGGTCTTTGAAGATACCACCAACCTGTGGGCACGCCGTGGCACCCAAGGACCATTATTTGCCTTTGCTGGTCATACCGATGTGGTGCCCGCCGGACCGCGCGATCAGTGGCACACGCCACCGTTTGAAGCCGTGGTGATTGACGACCATCTCCATGGTCGCGGCGCCGCCGATATGAAAGGTTCACTGGCCGCAATGGTGGTGGCGGTTGAGCGTTTTGTCGCTGAAAACCCAAACCACCCCGGCTCGATTGCCTTTTTGATCACCTCGGATGAAGAAGGGCCATTTATCAATGGTACGACGCGCGTGGTTGATACACTGGTCGCACGCGATGAAATCATTGATATGTGCATTGTTGGTGAACCTTCGAGTACCCATCATGTGGGGGATGTAGTCAAAAATGGCCGTCGCGGATCAATTACCGGCGATTTGTATGTGCAAGGCACTCAAGGGCATGTGGCCTATCCTCACTTAGCCAATAACCCCGTGCATCAGGCCATGCCGGCCCTGACTGAGCTCGCGCAAACGGTGTGGGATAACGGGAACGACTTCTTCCCTCCGACCAGCTTTCAAATTCCTAACATTCAAGCGGGAACTGGGGCTGCGAATGTGATCCCGGGCGAGTGTCATGCACAATTTAACTTCCGCTTTAGTACCGAGCTTGATAGCGAAACCATCAAGCAACGGGTCTACTCCATCCTTGATGCTCACGGGTTGGAGTATCGTCTTGAATGGACCCATAGCGGCGATCCCTTTTTAACCGACAAAGGCACCCTACTCGATGCAGTGGTCGAAGCGGTGGAAGAAGTCAATCATCAAACGCCCCAGCTGTTAACCACAGGTGGCACGTCTGATGGTCGCTTTATTGCTAAAATGGGCGCACAAGTGATTGAACTGGGTCCGGTGAATGCCACAATTCATAAAGTGAACGAGTGCGTCAGCATTCCCGATCTTGAAAAGCTCACCGACATGTACCAAAAAGTGCTGGAGAAAGCCCTACGTTGACCTTAAGCCTTGCACAATTAACCGGACAAGATACGCAATTTCTCGTGCCAATCAATGCCCGGCCAAATGCGCCTTGTTTGCACCCCGAGGTGCTTGAGCACTTTGAGGCGTTGCGCCACAGTGCGCAACAAGCCGGCTTTACGCTAACCATCGCCAGTGCTCATCGGTCTTTTGATAGACAACTGGCGATTTGGAATGGCAAATACCGAGGCGAAAAGCCGGTCTTAGACGACCACGGCCAACCGATTGACATTCACACCCTCAACGATAACGAGCGAGTGAGAGCTATCTTGCGTTGGTCCGCCCTGCCGGGCACCAGCCGTCATCATTGGGGAACGGATTTGGATGTGTTTGACCAACAGGCATTGGCACCCGGTGAATCGTTAGCGCTGACACAAGCAGAATACGATCATGGACCTCAGGCCCGATTCGCAAATTGGCTGCACGCTCATGCGCCGCGCTACGGATTTTTCTTCCCCTATGCGCAGGACCATGGAGGCGTTGCTCGCGAGCCGTGGCACATTAGCCATATCGCCACCAGCCAACCTCTGCTTAATACCTTGACCGTAGATGGCTTGCATCGCGTGATTGCGCAAGCGCCCATTCTGGGACAGCAGGCTATTCTTGAACAACTAGATTGGATATATTCAACCTATGTCACCAACATCTGCGAGGTGCACTCATGGAATGGCTAACCAATCCTTATGTGATTATCGCGATTGTGGTCGCGGTCGTGGTCAGCAATATTATGGCGCTTAAGTACACAGCGAATGCTAAGTTTGGGCTTAAATATAAAGATAAACCTGACGATAAAACCGACGCTGACGAAACACACCCCGACGACACTCCATCGACAAAAAAATAGCGCCATCATGGCGCTATTTTCTCTCAAATAAACGCAAACGTTTGCGTTTTTAAGCCAAAAAATTACAGGTTCAGGCCGATACGCTTCGCCACTTCAATGTAGGCTTCAACAACGCCACCCAAGCCTTGACGGAAGCGGTCTTTATCCAGTTTTTCTCGGGTGTTGGCATCCCACAAACGGCAGCCATCTGGGCTAAACTCGTCACCGAGGACAATGTTTCCTTGATGGTCAACACCAAACTCGAGTTTGTAATCCACCAGCAACAAGTCACCTTCAGCAAACAAAGCTTTCAGCACATCATTAACCTGATAGGTCAGCGTTTTCATGGTCTCCAGTTGTGCTTGTGTGGCAAACCCTAGCGACTCACAGAGCGACTCATTGACCATAGGATCATGCAACGCATCATTTTTAAGAAACAGCTCAAATGTCGGTGGCGTCAACGCCGTGCCTTCTTCAACGCCTAGGCGACGACACAAAGACCCGGCGGCAATATTACGGACCACACATTCTACTGGGATCATCTCCAGTTTTTTTACCACCGCTTCGGTATCAGACAATAGCTGATCCATTTGGGTCGGGATGCCAGCCGCTTCCAGCTTTTGCATGATGAAGTGGTTAAACTTGTTATTCACTTCCCCTTTGCGATCTAGCTGCTCCACTCGCTCACCGTCAAACGCAGAGGTGTCGTTACGAAAGTGCAGAATAAAGCGGTTTTCATCATCAGTTGCATACACAGACTTCGCTTTGCCGCGATACAACTCAGCACGTTTTTCCATTACCTATACTCTCCATTAGGCGCTAAAAACGAGGGACGCCATAAGGCGTCCCTGGGTGATTATGGGGTTGGCGCATTGCCAAGCTGGGCAATAACCGCTTTCAGTGCAGGACTCAAGGCTTTGAGCGTTTCCTCTTTCACTGGTTTCCCTTTGCTGGTGGTCACGTTGATTGAGGTTCGGTTCCCCAAATCGCCTAACAGCAAGGTATAGCTATTATCGCTTAAACTAATTGGCGCAACGCCCAACGCTTGCCAACTTTCATCGCTGGGTGCGACGTGGCGTGTTTTCACAGTGCCTTGCGACTGATTGCGGCTTTCAATGGAAAAACCGAGCGGCTTGATGATCGCTGGCAGCTTTTCCCACACCACATCATACGGCGCGCGGGCAATAATAACCGGCAAACCGCTGCGATCAGTGCCAAAGCTGATTGGAATATCAGACTGGCGCTGCTGTGCGACACGGCGAGCTTCGGCACGCAAGGCGGCATCATGACTCACCGTGATCAAATTAGTCATCAGAGTGTTATAACGCTCGCTTAGGGCGGGCGTCAGCGGCTGCTCACCTTTTTGCACACTCCATTCAATCAAGTTGACACCGAGGGCGAAACGACGGCCCTGCTCCAGGCGAGCAATACGAAAGCGCGCCTGATGCTCGCTGTCTTCTTTTTCCCACGCAATCCAGCCCGTCTCGAGCTGATTCTCTTCGCGCTGAGCAACCGGGATGGTGCCGTCATCCGCCAAGCGCTCCACGGTTTGCCAAAGTGAAGACAGCTGCTTTTCATTCACCACCGCTAAGGTAACCCCGCGGCTGTCTCGCTCAATGCGTGCTCCCGGCACAAGGTCCAACACCTGACGCGGCGGACGAATGTCTACGTCTTTGCCCACCTCTCCCTCAAAATCTTGTGATGGGATTTGGTAGTTGGTTGAAAAGTAGGGCGCTTGGTCTGGCAACGTTTGCCATTCTGAAAGCGGGGTCGTGTTTAAATAGTCGAAATCATCTTTCGCCTGACGACGTTGCTCGGCGCCACCACTGCAAGCAACCAATCCGGTTACCATGATGGCACAAAGGCCGAGCCTAAATACTGGTTTCATTCGCACTCCAACAGCTTAAACAACACCTGCAACCTGCATGGCCTCGCGCACGGTGGGGCGCAAGTGTTCGCTTAATTCGGTTAATGGCAGACGTAGATGGCCATCCTCAATCAAGCCCATTTCACGGACTGCCCATTTCACAGGAATCGGATTGGCCTCGTCAAAGAGGTGGCGATGCAATGGGATCAAGGTTTCGTTAATCGCGTGTGCTTGGTCAGCCTCTCCGGCACGGGCGAGTTGGATCATTTTCGCCATCTGTGCCGCAGCCACGTTATTGGTCACGGAGATCACACCGTGGCCCCCTGCAAGCACAAAATCGAGACCTGTTAAATCATCGCCACTGAATAAGAGGAAGTCGTCGCCACAAAGTTCCTTATGAATGGCTACGCGGCTCACATCTGCCGTGGCATCTTTTAAGCCGATGATGTTGTCAAACTGTGCCAAACGCGCCACGGTTTCGGGTTGTAAGTCAACGGCGGTACGCCCAGGCACGTTGTACAAGATTTGTGGTAAATCGCTTGCTTCGGCGATCGCTTTGTAATGCTGGAACAAGCCTTCTTGAGTGGGCTTGTTGTAATAAGGGGTCACGCTCAAACAAGCTGCAACGCCTGAGCCTGCAAACATTTTACTGAAGGTAATAGCTTCATGAGTGGCATTGGCCCCCGTACCCGCGATAACAGGGATACGGCCATCGGCGAATTCCAAGGTCTTTAAAACGACCTTGATATGTTCGTCAACCGTAACAGTCGACGACTCACCGGTCGTACCAACTGCGACAATAGCATCGGTTCCCGATTGGATATGGAACTCGACCAGTTTTTTCAGGCTAACGTAATCAACTTCGCCGTGTGCATCCATTGGTGTGACAAGCGCCACAATGCTTCCAGAAACCATGTTTGTCTCCCTTCGTGTTAATGATGCAATGTTACTTTTGGCGTCTGGCAAACACAAGAACAACCCTACGCGCAACACAGGATTACCAGAAAATTTTTTCGTCGCTGCCAGACCGTGTGATTAAGGTACCATTCAAGGTGACCAACATGGGGTTAATTTCCGGTCAAAGGATGTCAGCGCACAGTGATCGCCACATCAGCGGGTTGCGTAAATTCGTCAAGTCCCTATCATCGTTGAATAACTCGCGAACAACAAAAAGGAAACCTCTCGCATGCAAACCTTGACTGCTGGCGCCACCGCGCCTGACTTCTCACTACAAGATCAAAATGGCGATACGGTCACGCTTAGCCAATTCAAAGGCGACAAGCGTGTTCTGGTTTACTTTTACCCAAAAGCCATGACCCCGGGCTGTACGACGCAAGCTTGCTCACTGCGTGATACCAAAGCAGAACTGGATGCGTTGGACACCGTGGTGTTGGGGATAAGCCCCGATCCGGTAAAAAAACTGGCGCGCTTTGTTGAGCGTGACTCACTGAATTTCACCTTGTTAAGCGACGAAGACCACGCTGTCGCCGATGCTTTTGGTGTTTGGGGACCGAAGAAATTCATGGGTAAAGAGTACGATGGCATTCATCGCCTCAGCTTTTTAATTGGCAAAGATGGCAATGTTGAACATGTGTTCAACAAGTTTAAAACCAAAGACCATCACCAAGTTGTGTTGGACTACTTACAGCAAGCCCGATAGCGGTTATCGCCGTCCATTTCCCTTAACGACAAAGAGCATGGCAAACGCCATGCTCTTTTTTGGGGAGCGAATACACCATTAACCCACGGGTTTGGCTAATCCTTCTGGGTAGCCCCGCTCCGTCGCTAATTGACACGCGGTCGCAACAATCTGCGCGTGACTCGGACGCGGCAAAGGATAGGTTGCGTCAGGCGAAAGCCATCCAACATCTTCAAAGTGCGAGAGAACCTTGTTGATAGCAGTCAGTGCCGAAGAGGCTTTGACAATCTCTAAACGTGCATAACGCTCACCATCGAACGACACATCAGAGGCACGCAAAGACGGATCCTCTCCGGGGATCTGTTGTGCGCCACACAGTGGTTTCCCCCCCACTTCAGCGTCCTGAAAATCAGGGAGCCACTGCGCGAAGTGCGCAATTGCCCGCTCGGTGCGCTCGCAGGCATGTGACCATGACCAACCTTGATCGATGTTTTTCACATACTCGGCAGCCACAGCCGGCTGCGCCGAGTCGTGGGTGCTACTGACTAAGCCCCCTTCGAACAAAGTAATGTCTTTGGTCATGCCATGGAGCTGGAAGAAGCCATCAGGATACGGCGTCAGCTGCGCCATGCCTTGTGGCGTACCGCGTTCACCGTGAACAATGATTTCTGGCCACTGACAAGTACTGCTTGGCCAATGGGCAATGTAAGCCGCTTTGTATTCGACAAGACGACGACGCGCAAAACCCGCTTGATCATCAATGGTACCAGTTCTAAAACCCGCCGCATTAATCAGATAATCCACATCCGTTGATTGAACTTGCCCGTGTGCATCTTGGTAGGTGACTGTCCACCCCGCGCCATTTGCTTGGGTGTTAATCACTTTATGATTAAACGCGAGCTGGCAGTGCGAGACGTCGGCAAGGGCGAGTTGCGCTTCAGCGGCAAGGCGGAAAACACTCAAACCATACTCTTGTACCAATACCAGCGGATACTTCATGCTATCGAGGCGCAAGGACTTTGCAACGGGCCACATCCAGCGTTCGGCCGCGTCGGTTAAGCTTTCATAGTCTCGCTGTTTTAGCGCGGCTAAATCGGCTTGATGAAAGAGGCGAAAATACTCTTCGGGTTCGCCCATCACCTTGTTGGCATTATCCATCTCGACAAGTTGCGCGTAGCGTGCTTGCAGGGTCTCTAGGCGCGCAATCACACTATCCAGAGATCCTTTATCTTGCTGAGGAACAGCCAGAACCGTAGGACGACGGTTGACTGAGTGTGGGTACATGCGCACTGTCGCAACGGACTGCTCGAGCAAGGTTAAGCACTGATCGAGTGAAATTTCACGGTAGAGGTTGCCCCCTGCATGCAAGTGGCAAATAGGTGGACCATTCACTAACCCAGTGCCTGCTTCAAACAACTGGGTGTCGATACCACGCTCTGCCAGCCGCAGCGCCGCCGTTGTTCCCGCGACACCGCCACCAATGACCGCGACACGAAACCGATTTACCTGTGTTTGTTGTTGCCTATGTTGTTCCATGCCAACTCTTTTCTATGTACTGCTTTTTTTGGGCCAAATTGGTGCGGAAAAGGCACGCGCTTCCCCGCTCAACCTTGTTTATTAGAGCGGCGAACGTGAGATGGATCACTGAGCATCAGGTTTCGGATCGTCCTCAAGCTCAATCACAGGCAACGCCTGCCAAACCGCCTTCACCAAGGTCGCCAATGGAATAGCAAAAAATACGCCCCAAAAGCCCCAGAGTCCACCGAAAACCAGTACGGCTATTATGATGGCAACGGGATGCAAGTTGACAGCCTCAGAAAACAGCACTGGCACTAATACATTGCCATCAAGCGCTTGAATCACGCCATAAGCAATCATGACGTACCAAAACTCAGGCGTGAGCCCCCACTGAAACAGCGCCACGATTGCGATTGGTAAGGTGACAACCGCCGCGCCGATATAGGGGATCAGCACCGAGAACCCGGTCGCTACGCTAAGCAGTACCGCATACTCGAGCCCTAACACGCTGAACGTCACATAGCTCACGCTGCCTACGATCAAAATTTCCGTGACCTTGCCACGAATATAATTGGAGATTTGTTGGTTCATTTCATGACCCACACGCGAGGCTAAGCGTCGATTACGGGGCAATAAACCTTTAAACATGGCCAACATTTCTTGCTTATCTTTAAGCAGGAAAAATACCAACAGCGGCACTAACACGAGATACACCGCCAAAGCGACCAAGTTCACTAGCGAAGACAGGGATCCTTTCACCAAGGTTTCGCCCATACGTAGCACGTTATTTTGCAGCGTATCGACAAAGGTGTTGATCATATGAGGCTTGATCAATTCAGGGTAGCGTTCAGGCAAGCTTAGCATCAGCGCCTGCACGTTATTAAACATGTTGGGCACATCCGCCACCAAGTTTACCCCTTGGTTCCAAATGGTCGGCACTAAACCAAAGGCCGCCATCATAGTCATGCCCACAAACAAAGTGCTGACCACCATCACCGACAAGGTGCGCGGCAAACCAATGCGGGTTAAGCGATTAACGGGCCAATCCAGTAAGTAAGCAATCACAATGGCAGCCAGTAACGGCGCCAGTAAATTGCCAAAGAAATAGATAGTGATAAAGCCAACCAGCAAGATGGCAACCAAGCTCACTGCATGTGGGTCGGAGAAGCGCCGCCGATACCAGCGGTTTAACATATCAAACATAATCGATCCGTTATTCTTTGGTTACTTTCAAGCGCGCCTGTTGTGGCCTATCCAGCCACTCGATGATAAAGGTTTGCTGTTCAAAATAGCGCGGAATGTCTTGTTGCGCGCCGGCATCCCCCAGCAAAATGATAAGCTGATCACCCTGTCCTAACTGTGCGGCAGCACGTTTGGCAAGCAGTAATGCCATCGGGCAGACATGCTCACGTAAATCAAGCGTTTGACATTCCATTCTGTCTCACCGGTAGGTATTATCGCCTGCATTGTAATGGACATTAGACAGAACGCCAACGAAACCCACACGCATTTTATTGGTCTGTATCCTAGGTTACATTCCGTTTGCTAACGAAAGGTTCACGCTATCATGCCGCTACGTGCTTTGCGCCATTCACACTCTCTTCTGCCGTCTAAACGGTCGGGTCGCCGCTTGTTGGCCTATCTGTTAGCGGGCCTTTTGGCTACCGCCCCCGCTACCGCCAGCACCGAGCAATATGGATTCGATTTACCGGATATCGGCACCGCCGCTGCGGGGACACTGACCATTGCGCAAGAGAAGGAATTTGGTGATGCCTATATGCGGATGCTGCGCGCCAGTAAACCCATTATCAGCGACCCATTGCTTTCTGAGTATGTGAATGCGCTCGGCCATCGTCTTGTCGCCAATGCCAATGATGTGCGCACCCCTTTTCAGTTTATTCTCATTGATAACCAAGCGATTAATGCATTCGCGTTCTTCGGCGGTTATGTCGCTATGCATTCTGGCTTGTTTTTACATGCCAATACTGAGAGTGAACTTGCGTCCGTCATGGCGCATGAAATCGCCCACGTGACACAGCGTCACTTAGCCCGCAGCATGGAAGACCAAGCCAAGAAATCCCCACTGACAGTGGCCGCACTGGTGGGGTCGCTGATGCTCGCCATTGCCGCACCAGAGGCCGGTATTGCCGCTGCTCATGCTGCCACAGCAGGCACCATTCAAAGCCGTATCAATTATACGCGCCGGAACGAAGAAGAAGCCGATCGGATCGGCATCGACACCTTAGCTCGCGCCGACTTCGATGTCAGCGCAATGCCTCGCTTTTTCACTCGACTGGCCGATGAATATCGCTACGCCAGTAAGATGCCGGAATATTTCAGCACTCACCCGTTACCCGAATCACGTATCACCGACTCTCGGGCTCGAGCGCGGCAATACCCTCAAAAGCGTGTGCCTCTGTCGCCCGACTACCAACTGGCACGTGCTCGCATCGTGGCCCGTTATAGCGGCATCGCCGCCGAATCGGCGATGGATTGGTTTGAGCGTAAGCTGAAAAAAGCATCACCGGCGGAAAAACAAAGCCTCAACTATGGCGTGGCACTCTTGCACATTGATGCGCGTCGCTTCGATGAAGCACGCGCTTTGCTAACCCCCCTTATTCAAGCGCAACCAAACAATCGCTTTTTCATCGATGCGATGACAGATCTTGATATTGGCGAGAAGCACTTTGATAAAGCGCTTTCACGGCTGAATGATGCACTCGCCAATCAGCCCGACAACCGCGTCCTACTCCTGAACCGTGCTTATACGTACGTCAAAGCCCAACGGGGTCAGGAAGCCATTCCGGCGCTCGAGCGTTACACCCACCAATATCCCGATGACAGTAACGGCTGGTTTTTGTTACAACAAGCGTATGAGAGTACCGGTACGCATCGGGATGGCGAGCTTGCCGCCCAAGGCGAGCGCTACGCGTTGCGTGGTCAATGGTCAAAAGCCATTCGTAATTACACACAAGCCAGCCAACTTGTCGAGTTGGGAAGCTTGGCACAAGCACGCTATGATGCGCGGCTTGATCAGCTTCGCCATCAGCAAGCGCGCTTTAACGCCCTAAAAGATCGTTAATTCATTCAAATAAGGATATCTGTCGTGACCACTATTACGCTTTATCACAACCCGCGTTGTTCCAAAAGCCGTGAAACACTTGCACTGCTCGAATCCAATGGCGTGCAACCAAACATCGTTAAGTATCTGGAAACGCCTCCGTCAGCCGACACGCTGACCGCCTTGAAAGATAAGCTCGGCATCCGCTCATTCCGCGACATGATGCGTACCAAGGAAGCAGACTATAAAACCGCGCAGCTGGGTGATGCCAGCGTGACGGAAGCACAACTGCTCGACGCGATGGTCAACAACCCTAAACTCATTGAGCGCCCGATCGCCGTTAAAGCTGAGCGTGCCGTTATTGGTCGTCCACCAGAAAATGTCCTGGATCTTTTGGCATGACAAAGGTACTGGTGCTTTACTACAGCCGCTCAGGCAATACGCGCAAACTGGCGCAACAGCTTGCGCGAGGCATTGAATCTCAGGGCGTGGAGGCCGTGTTACGTACGGTGCCAGAATTGCCGAGTTACACAGACGGAAAAACACCGGCCCATTCAGCCAGCGATCCTTTTGTGACTCGCCAAGACTTGCTCGACTGTGACGGGCTAGCCTTAGGTAGCCCGGTGCGTTTCGGCAATATGGCCGCACCACTCAAGCATTTTATCGACAGTACCAGTGCCGAGTGGCTCTCTGGGGCCTTAATCGATAAACCTGCCGCTGTGTTTGGGGCCGGCTCTATGCTTCATGGTGGACAAGAAACCACCCTGCTCACCATGACGGTGCCCCTGCTACATCACGGTATGATTCTTGTTGGCGTACCGCACAGTGAAAGCGCACTGCACACCACTCAAGGCGGTGGTTCGCCCTATGGAGCCTCGAGTGTGAGCGACGCTCAAACGCCTTTGCTCGCCGATGAGAAAAAAATAGCCAATGCGCTCGGCCAACGGCTCGCTTCACTCGCGCGCACGCTCAACCCCACTAGCTCTTAAAAGGACATCACAGTGACTGACCCTCGTCTTGCATTGATGCGTAAACTCTCGCTTGCCAGCAACCTTGGCCTAATCGCTTGGGTAGCGCTTTGGCACGCCTACCTATCTCCTCACCCGCACTTAAACGCGTGGGCGGTCACGATCGGTTGGCTGGTGCCTTTGCTGTTGCCACTACCTGGATTGATTAAGGGCAAAGCGTTCACTCACGCCTGGGCCAACTTTATTTTAATGTTTTACTTTTTGCATGCCCTGACCCTGATATATGTCGATGAGGGCGAACGCTGGCTGGCAGTCGCCGAGCTTGTGCTGGTCAGCTGTGCATTTTGGAGCAATATTGTGTTTGCCCGCTGGATGGGAAAAGCGCAAGGACTTAAATTGCCTCGACTATCTCAGGTTGAGAAAGAAGAAAAAGCACGCTTTGAAAGTGCCAAAGGTGAAGAATAAGCCCGCCTGATGCATGGATAACGCAAGGGCCGGGGTTGCCGGCCCGCTTTTGATTTAGGCTGGGTAAGCGCGACGGGTAAAAAAGCGATGCCCGCATTTCACACAAGGATGAATCACATCCACGCGATTATGGCGAGTCTGGTGCTGGCATTGTTCACATTGCAATATACCTAACCCCACAATCTCCCCGGCTTCGTACACCCCTTGATGCTGCAAATCATCAAACACTTCACGCCATTCCAACTGCGTTCGATCGGTGATCTCCGCCAGTTGTTCCCAAATGGTGTCCGCAATCAGGTCGTTAAAAACTTCACTGTCTATCTCATCGGCCTGTGATTTGTCATATTGCGCGCCAAACGCTCTCACATCACGTTTGAAGTACGCCTCAATCAATGCCCATTCATCTTTGGTCAAATCCGCTGCTGCCTTAAGGTATTGCTCCGACAACTCCACCCAGCGCGCAAGGGATTCAGGACTGTTTTCCAGCGCCTCTTTAACGCGCTCGATGATGCTTTGTTGGGGATCTTTCTCTTTATTCATCGTCCTGCTCCTGATTCAAGTGTTGTTGCGGTCTTTGCCTTTCGTTATTCTATGACGATATTTCTCTTTCAGGTTTTACCTTTCTCACAGAATCTCGGAAGCCATCGATGCAAGAACAATATAGCCCGCAAGATATTGAACAAAAAGTTCAAGCCCATTGGGACGAAAATAAAACCTTTGTGGTTCATGAAGACCCTAACAAAGAAAAATTTTATTGTCTTTCTATGTTCCCGTACCCCAGTGGTCGTTTGCACATGGGACATGTGCGCAACTACACCATCGGTGACGTCATTTCACGCTACCAGCGCCTGCAAGGTAAAAACGTGATGCAGCCTATCGGTTGGGACGCCTTTGGCCTACCCGCTGAGGGCGCAGCGATTAAAAACAAAACCGCACCGGCACCTTGGACCTACGAAAACATTGATTACATGAAAGGCCAGCTGAAAATGCTGGGCTTTGGTTACGATTGGAATCGTGAAGTCGCCACCTGTAGTCCAGATTACTACCGCTGGGAACAAGAGTTCTTCACCAAGCTTTACAACAAAGGGTTGGTATACAAGAAAACCTCGTCGGTAAACTGGTGTCCGAATGACCAAACCGTTTTGGCCAATGAGCAGGTGCACGAAGGCTGCTGCTGGCGTTGTGACACACCGGTTGAGCAAAAAGAAATCCCGCAGTGGTTTATTAAAATCACCGACTATGCAGAAGAACTGTTGCAAGACATCGATAAATTGGATGGTTGGCCAGAAATGGTTAAAACCATGCAACGCAACTGGATTGGCCGCTCTGAAGGGGTTGAACTGACCTTTGAAGTAGAAGGCGATCACCCTGCACTGGATGTGTACACCACGCGTCCTGATACCCTGATGGGCGTCACCTATGTGGGCATTGCCGCTGGTCACCCACTCGCGGATGCCGCTGCCAAACAAAATCCAGCGTTGGCTGAATTTGTACAAGAGTGCCGTAACACCAAGGTTGCTGAAGCCGAGCTTGCAACCATGGAGAAAAAAGGCATGGCAACCGGCTTGTACGCGACACACCCTCTAAACGGTCGTCGTGTGCCTATCTTTGTCGCCAACTTTGTCTTGATGGACTACGGCACAGGCGCCGTCATGGCCGTGCCAGCACACGACCAGCGCGACTTTGAGTTCGCCAGCAAATACGGCCTCGATATTGAACCGGTGATCCTTGACGAAAATGGCCAAGCACCAGATCTGTCCGAGCAAGCGCATACCGAGAAAGGCAAACTGTTTAACTCTGGCGAATTTGATGGCCTAGACTTTGATGCCGCTTTTAATGCGATTGCCGACAAGCTTGAATCGCTGGGTAAAGGCAAGAAAACCGTTAACTTCCGCCTGCGTGACTGGGGCGTTTCTCGTCAGCGCTACTGGGGTGCACCTATCCCAATGCTGAACACAGAAGACGGTGAAGTGGTGCCTGTCCCTCGCGAGGAACTGCCTGTCATCTTGCCAGAAGACGTGGTTATGGACGGCGTGCAAAGCCCGATCAAAGCCGATAAGCAATGGGCGCAAACCCAGTATCAAGGCAAGCCTGCACTGCGTGAAACCGACACCTTTGATACCTTTATGGAGTCATCTTGGTATTACGCGCGCTATTGTTCGCCACAAGCAGACCAAATGCTCGACCCAGCAGCCGCGAACTACTGGCTGCCGGTGGACCAGTACATTGGCGGAATTGAACATGCGTGTATGCACCTGCTTTACTCACGCTTCTTCCATAAACTGCTCCGTGACGACAACATGGTCGACAGTGACGAGCCGTTTAAGCAGCTACTTTGCCAAGGCATGGTGCTTGCCGACGCCTTCTACTACAACGACGATAAAGGCGTGCGTGTTTGGGTCTCGCCAACCGATGTGACCGTCGAACGCGACAGCAAAGGCAAGATCATCAAAGCTATCGACAATGAAGGACGCGAAGTCGTGCACACTGGCATGACCAAGATGTCAAAGTCGAAGAACAATGGTATCGACCCACAATTGATGGTCGAAAAATATGGTGCCGACACCGTACGCTTGTTCATGATGTTTGCCGCGCCAGCAGAAATGACCCTTGAGTGGCAAGAGTCAGGCGTCGAAGGCTCTCACCGCTTCTTGCGTCGCGTATGGAAATTGGTTTACGAGCACAGCGCAAAAGGTGCCGTCGCAGCACTCGATGCTAGCGCCCTGAACAATGAGCAGAAAGCACTGCGCCGTGACGTTCACAAAACCATTGCTAAGGTGAGTGACGACATGGGTCGTCGTCAGACGTTCAACACTGCGATTGCTGCGATTATGGAGCTGATGAACCGTTTGGTGAAAGCACCACAAGAGAGCGAGCAAGACCGAGCCGTGCTGGATGAAGCGCTGAAAGCGATTGTTGTGATGCTCTACCCAATCACCCCACACATCAGCTTTACGCTGTGGGAAGCGCTGGGTGAACAGCACATTGATGACGCACAATGGCCACAGGCTGACCAAGACGCCATGGTTGAAGATGAAAAGCTCATCATCGTCCAAGTTAACGGAAAACTGCGTGCCAAAATCACCGTTGCCGCTGACGCCGAAAAAGATGCGGTCGAAGCACAAGCGATGGCTGATGAAAATGTGGTTAAGTTTACTGACGGGAAAACCGTGCGCAAAGTCATCTATGTACCAGGTAAACTGGTTAACATTGTTGCTAACTAAACAAGGAGCAGTAGCGTGACCCTGTTTAAACCTGTGTTTCGCTTCCTGCTTGTTGCGGTGGTCGCTTTGACCACCGCCTCTTGCGGGTTTGCCTTACGTGACAGCTACAACTTACCGGACGAGGTCACGCAAGTGTCGTTAACCAGCGTCGACCCCTACGGTGAGCTCACACGCCAGCTGCGCAATCAACTCAATCAACATAAGGTTGAACTGGTTGCACCAGCCAATACAGTGACCAATATTCACCTGCTTGGCGAAAGCAATAGCGAACAAACCCTATCGCTTTACCAAAACAGCCGTGTCGCAGAGAAAGAGTTCCGCTACGTCGCTCGCTACCGGGTGACTGTGCCGCAAAAAGGCAGTTATACTTTTTCAACCACGCTAAGTCGTAATTTCCTCGATAACCCACTGACTGCATTGGCTAAATCGGTCGAGCAAGACAAGCTGGTTGCGGAGATGCGGACCGAAGCAACACGCCAAATCATGCGTCAACTCTCTCAGCTTAAAGGTGATATTGCCGAGTTTGAGCGCCGTGAGGCTGAACAAGCAGCGTTGGAACAGCTTGAACAAGGTGAGCGTCCAACCAAGCCAGAAATCATTATTGAAACGCGTCAGACTGAGACTGATACCGCGCAATGATGAGAACCTATCCAGAACAATTGGCGCAGCAGCTCAAGCAGCCACTGCGCCAAACCTATCTCGTGTTTGGCTCTGATCCTCTGCTTAAACTCGAATCACGCGATGCAATTTGTCGCTCCGCTCGAGAGCAAGGGTTTGAAGAGCATCATCGCTTTATCATTGATGCTCAGCTCAATTGGCAGGAGGTGATTGATTGTTGCCAAGCGCTGAGTTTGTTTTCTTCACGCCAGATTATCGAAATCACCTGCCCAGAAAACGGCCTTAACACCACACAAGCCAAGCAATTGGCTGATATCGCGCAATGGCTTAATCCTGATATTTTATTGCTGGTGCAAGGCGAGCGTTTAAATAAAAAGCAAGAATCTGCCAAGTGGTTCACCGCCTTATCTCAGCACGGGCTCTATGTGGTGTGTAACACACCCGATGCCCGCCAGCTGCCGCGTTTTATCGAGCAGCGCTGTCAAGGGCTGGGGCTTAAACCGGATCAACCGGCATTGCAGTTATTAGCGCAATGGCATGAAGGCAACTTACTGGCGTTGGTGCAAAGCCTGCACATACTGCAGTTGCTCTATCCGGACGGCGCCTTAACGCTCCCTCGCATTGAAAGCGCCCTGTCGCGCCATCATCACTTTAGGCCTTTCCAACTTACCGATGCGTTATTAGAAGGAAAAGCGCAGCGCGCGCAGCGTATTTTGGAGCAGCTCTATGCAGAAGGAAACGAGCCTACCTTATTGCTACGATTGATCCAAAAAGAGCTCAAGCAGCTTTATGTGATTCATGAGCAAGGCCAACAAGGGCGACCATTAAACAAAATATTCGACCAACTGCGGATCTGGCAAACACGCCGACCCATGATGATTGCCGCGCTGAATCGCTTAACGCGACCGCGTCTGACTCAGCTTTTGCGGCAACTGGCTCAGCTCGAAATCGGTCTAAAAACCGATTACAGCCGCGATCCTTGGCCTGAATTGCACTATTTTTGCGCACTCATGTGCCAAACGCCTGAACCTCAGCCGCGCTAATGTGTCCAAATGGCAAGTGAGTGATATACTCGCTTGCCAGTAATCCAAACGGTAACCATAGAGGTCTCTTTTGCAAGCTACCGAGTTACAACAGTTTGTGGCCGATAAGGTCGATGATATGAAAGCCAGTGACATTGTGACACTGGATGTCCGTGACAAATCTTCCATTACCGATTTTATGGTGCTGTGCACCGGTAACTCCCGTCGCCATGTCGCTTCAATTGCAGAGCATGTGCGTGACGAAGCCCAAGCTATCAATATCGGCGCGATGGGCATGGAAGGCCAAGACGACAGCGAGTGGGTCGTAGTCGATTTGGGCGATGTGATGGTGCATGTAATGCAAGAAGAACAGCGCCAGCTCTATCAACTGGAAAAGCTCTGGAACTAATTGATGAAGATTCAGTTGATTGCCGTCGGCAATAAAATGCCGAAATGGGTTGAGCAAGGCTTTGCCGAGTACCAGCGCCGTTTTCCCAAAGATATGCCGTTAGAGCTGATTGAGATCCCCGCGGGAAAACGGGGCAAAAACGCCGACATTGCCCGCATTCTGCAAAAAGAAGGCGAAGCTATGTTAGCCGCGGTCAACCGCGGTAGCCGTATCGTGACACTCGACATTCCCGGTAAACCATGGGATACCCCGCAATTGGCTGAACAGTTAGAGAAATGGAAGCTTGACGCTCGTGACGTGGCGATCTTAATTGGCGGGCCAGAAGGATTGGCACCAGAATGTAAGGCCGCTGCGGAACAAAGTTGGTCTTTATCGCCACTGACACTGCCCCATCCGCTGGTACGTATTGTCATGGCTGAGAGCCTTTATCGCGCGTGGAGCTTAACGACTAACCACCCTTACCATCGAGAATAATCACGGATGAAGCGCCAACGAAGTCAAATTCGCGACCATAGCGCCGAAGCGGCGCTGTTTGTCCGCCGAGCGATTGTCTGCTTCGTCGGGATTATTGCCTTAGTCGGGATCTTGCTGACCAACCTCTATCACATTCAGGTGGTTGAGCACCAAGATTATCAAACGCGATCAAATGATAACCGCATTAAAGTGGTGCCTGTCGCGCCCAACCGCGGTCTTATCTATGATCGCAACGGCAAATTGCTCGCAGAAAACCGTCCGGTATATCATCTCGAAATCACCCCTGAGCAAGTCGATGATATGCCCGCCACCTTGGCGCGCTTACAGTCATTACTGTCGCTGTCTGACAGTGATATCGACAACTTCCAAAAAGAACGCAGACGTTCGCGTCGCTTTAACGCGGCACCGCTAAAGACCCAGTTAACCGATAAAGAGGTCGCCATCTTTTCCGCCCACCAGCACCAGTTTTCTGGGGTGGAAATCAAGGCGTATCTAAAACGCCACTACCCTTACGGCGATGCGCTAACCCATGTGCTCGGTTACGTTGCAAAAATCAACGACCATGATATTGCCAAACTGCGTCAAAAAGATGTGCTTAATAACTATCGCGCGACGCGTGACATCGGCAAACTCGGCATAGAAAAATATTACGAGCCCGTGTTGCATGGTAAAGCGGGCTATCAAGAAGTCGAGGTGAATAGCCGAGGCCGAATCATCCGCACCCTAAAATATGTGCCACCCGTGCCGGGTAAGGATTTGATCCTCAATCTCGATATTGATTTACAGCTTTATATTCGTGGCATCCTAGGTGATCGCCGTGGCGCTGTAGTTGTGCTCGATCCGAAAACATCTGGCGTTTTAGCCATGGTATCGACCCCCAGCTATGACCCGAACCTTTTTGTTCACGGGATTTCCAGCACCCAATACAGTGCCCTGCTCAATGACAAAGATCGGCCATTGGTTAACCGTGCAACATTAGGCATCTATCCACCGGCGTCGACGGTAAAGCCCTTTATTGCCGTCGCCGCACTGGAAGAAGGGGTTATTACCACCAAGACGACCCGCAACGACCCCGGTTATTGGCGGATCCCCAACTCTAACACTCGCCCTTTCCGTGACTGGCGTCCATGGGGACATGGCCGTGTAAATATCGTCCAATCGATTGAAGAGTCGGTGGATACCTTCTTTTACCAAATCGCCTATGACATGGGTATTGATAAACTTTCGTCTTGGATGGAGAAATTTGGTTTTGGTCAATACACAGGTATAGATATCCAAGAAGAAAGCAGCGCCAATATGCCTAACCGAGAGTGGAAAATGAGCCGCCACCGCCAACCTTGGTACAAAGGTGACACCATCCCTGTCGGTATTGGTCAGGGCTATTGGACCGCAACCCCAATGCAAATGGTCAAGGCACTGACCGTGGTATTAAACCGCGGCGAAGTCAGAGCGCCTAAATTATTGATGCTATCGCGCGATGAACAAGGCATGCATAAACCGACGCCTGAACCTTACCCACCGATAAAAGGGGTGAGCGATAAATATTGGGACGTCGCCCTTGAAGGGATGCGATTGGTTAATCACGGTCGTAAAGGCACCGCAAGACGCTCGTTCCGCACCGCAAAGTATGTCTCTGGCGGGAAGTCCGGTACCGCGCAAGTGTTCGGCCTGGGCGAAGATGAAGAGTACAACGCCGACGAGATTGCAGAGCACTTACGCGATCATGCGCTGTTTATGGGATTTGCTCCCTTTGAACATCCCAAGGTGGCAGTTTCTATGGTATTAGAAAACGCCGGAGGCGGGTCAAGCAACGGTGCACCCATTGCCCGTCGTATTTTTGATCATATCTTGATTGAAAAAGACGCTGCAGAGAATAAAGAGGCAAAACAATGAGTTCCTTAGCCCAAGTAAGCAGTAAGCGCTCATTATTCGAACGCTTGCACCTCGACTTGCCCTTGCTCATTGGCATTCTATTACTGATGGGCTTTGGTCTTGTGGTTATGTACAGCGCCAGTGGCCAAAGTATGGCGATGATGGAGCGTCAAGCGGTTCGGATGCTGCTAGCCCTGTCGGTGATGTTTGCGCTGGCGCAAGTGCCCCCGCGTCATTATGAGTTTTGGTCGCCGTATTTATATGTGATTGGCGTGGCCCTATTGGCGGCGGTCTTATTGGTGGGGGAGACGGCAAAAGGAGCCCAGCGTTGGCTTGACCTTGGCGTGGTCACCTTTCAGCCTTCCGAGATAATCAAACTTGCGGTGCCGCTCATGCTGGCCCGTTTTATCGGCAAGGATCCGCTCCCGCCGAAGTTTACGACCTTGCTGATCGCGCTCTTTTTGTTGTTTATGCCCACCATTATGATCGCGAAGCAACCCGACTTAGGCACCTCTATTCTTATTGCCGCGTCAGGCGTCTTCGTACTCTTTCTCGCTGGGATCAGTTGGAAGCTGATTACCGCCGCTGTCGTTGCTATCGCAGGGTTTATTCCTGTGCTGTGGTTTTTCTTAATGCACGACTATCAGCGCACCCGCGTGCTCACGCTCTTTAATCCAGAGTCTGACCCATTGGGGGCGGGCTATCATATTATTCAGTCTAAAATTGCAATTGGTTCCGGCGGGCTGGCCGGAAAAGGCTGGTTGCATGGCACACAATCGCAGCTCGAATTTCTCCCTGAGCGCCATACCGACTTTATCTTTGCGGTCATTGCCGAAGAATGGGGATTAATTGGTGTTTGCGCCCTGCTCGCCTTATACCTGTTTTTGATCGGTCGTGGGCTCATGTTGGCTAGCCGTGCCCAAACTGCATTCGGCCGTATGATGGCCGGTAGTATCGTACTCAGCTTTTTTGTTTATGTTTTTGTCAATATTGGTATGGTCAGCGGCATTTTGCCTGTGGTTGGGGTACCCTTACCTCTGATCAGCTATGGCGGTACCTCTATGGTGACCTTGATGGCTGGTTTTGGCATTCTCATGTCCATTCATACTCATCGAAAAATGCTATCTAGGGCTTAATAAACATGCGAGCGATTGTAATTCTTTTCGCCATGCTCCTGAGCGCGTGCAGTACGCAACAGGGCCGATATCAAATGGCTGACGACCAAGCACCCGAACGCCTTCCTGAGCAGGTGCACACTGATGATGCCCAGCCAAGGTATGAGCCTTATAGCTTAGCTGGCAACAAAGACTACACCTTAAATGGTCAACGCTACGAAATACTCCGTGAACCTCGCGGTTACCAAGAGGCGGGTATTGCCTCTTGGTACGGCCAAAAATTCCACGGCCATAAAACCTCTAATGGCGAAGTGTATGACATGTACTCCATGTCTGCGGCGCACAAAACCTTGCCTTTGCCGAGCTACGTCGAAGTCACCAATCAAAATAACGGTAAGAAAGCGATTGTACGCGTCAACGATCGCGGCCCTTTCCATAACGAACGCCTGATTGATCTCAGCTATGCGGCTGCAAAAAAGCTCGGTGTTTTGCAAACAGGTACCGCACCAGTCGCACTTCGTTTAATCTCTCCAGAGAAACCCGCGCAAGATGAGTGGCATTCGGCCCGCCATCATGCGTACTATGTCCAGTTGCTTGCATTGTCCGATGGCTTAAAAGCCAGCCAAAGTGCGGAACAATTAGCGAAAGCACACGGTCTACCTACCCACATTGCTCGCCGCGACCAAGTGTATCGTGTGCGTTTTGGTCCGTTTTACGACCGTGGCCAAGCTCAGCAAGCGATGCAAGTCGCTAAACAGCATCAACTGCCGGGCGCTTTTATCGTCACCGAAGCACTTGTTAATGACGACACATCTGTCACAAGTGCTAAAACAAACAATCAGTGAGTTAAAGGAATCGAGCCTGTCTCTCTGTGCCCAATTTGGTATAGTGAGCTTACAGTATCGACATCGATAACCGACAAAAGTACTAAAAATGATGAAAAAATCCGTTTCCCGCATGCGTACATTGCTATCTGCTGCGCTTTTCGTATCAGTGACGGCCCAAGCTGCGCCCGCTGTTGTACCCGATGCTCCACAAATTGCCGCCAAGGGCTACGTGCTTATGGACTACCACTCCGGTGAAGTCCTTGCCGAAAATAATGCCTACAAACGCCTTAACCCGGCCAGCCTCACCAAGATGATGACCAGTTATGTGATTGGCCAAGAGGTTGAGCGCGGTAACATCTCCATGGATGATGACGTGGTGATCAGCGAAAATGCGTGGGCGAAAAACTTCCCAGGTTCATCCAAGATGTTCATCGAAGTCGGGACCTCGGTGAAAGCAGCCGACCTTAACCGAGGCATTATCATTCAATCAGGCAACGATGCCTGTGTCGCGATGGCGGAGCATGTCGCGGGCTCTGAAGATGCTTTTGTGGATCTAATGAACCGTTGGGGTGAAACACTGGGCATGGACAGCACGCATTTCTCGAATGTGCATGGCCTCGACTCTAAAGATCTTTACACTACCCCTTATGACATGGCGTTACTGGCGCAGGCGCTGATCCGTGATGTGCCAGCGGAATACCGCATTTACAAAGAGAAAGCGTTTACCTACAACGGGATTACCCAATACAACCGCAATGGCCTATTGTGGGACAAGAGCCTTAACGTTGACGGTATCAAGACGGGCCATACCGATGGTGCCGGCTATAACTTGGTGAGCTCAGCCACTGAAGGCGAGATGCGTTTGATTGCTGTCGTGATGGGCACCAAAAGTGCTAACGCACGTAAAGCTGAGAGTAAAAAGCTATTGAACTATGGCTTCCGTTTCTTCGAAACCGTCGCACCACACAAAGCAAATGAAACCTTTGTGACTGAAAAAGTGTGGATGGGTGATACCGATGAAGTGTCACTCGGGGTGACCGAAGATACCTACGTCACACTTCCTCGCGGCAAAGCACAAGATCTAAAAGCGAGCTTCGTGCTGGAAAAAACCCTTGAAGCACCGATCAGCAAAGGGGATGTAGTAGGCAAGCTGTTCTATCAAGTGGATGGCGAAGATGTTGCCGAATACCCTCTGGTTGCGTTGAACGACGTCGAAAAAGGTGGATTATTCAGCCGGTTAATTGATTACATTGTTATGATGTTTCAAAACTTACTGGGCTAAGCCGCTTTCCATTTAGTCCCATTCCCGCCCACCAACTTGGTGGGCGGCTTGTTTTCTGTCCCAGAGCAGATTAGTATTTCGCGTTAATCGTGATCCATCGCACATAGGTATGCCGTTCTCGGCCTGCCCATTGGGAGTTAACATGCAAGAGCAACCAAAACTAAAAGACTTGCTGGAGTTTCCTTGTCAGTTTACTTACAAGGTTATGGGCCATGCTAAGCCTGAACTGCCGGACCTTGTTCTAGGTGTGATCCAGCAGCATGCGCCAGGCGACTACAGCCCAAAGGTGAAACCTAGCGCAAAAGGTAACTATCACTCGGTATCGGTGACCATTACTGCCACCTCTATTGAGCAAGTAGAAACCTTGTATAAAGAACTTGGCGAGATCGAAATCGTTCGTATGGTTCTTTAATCAGAATACCCACACGGCTGGCGGCTTTTAATCACGCCGCCAACCTCTATAATACCCCCACAGATAACAATATGGGTAATCGGTTTGCAGCACCAACTAGTTGTTAGATATCTGGGCCGCCGACCTTATCCGCAAACCTGGCAGCAGATGCGTGACTTCACGGATAGCCGTGATGCACATACTTGTGACGAAGTCTGGTTGGTCGAACATGATCCCGTCTTCACCCAAGGTCAAGCGGGTAAACCGGAACACGTTTTGGTCCCTGGAGACATCCCCGTCGTACAATCAGATCGAGGGGGACAAGTGACCTATCACGGTCCCGGTCAGTTAGTCGTTTACTTTTTAATTGATTTAAAACGTAAAAAAGTCGGCGTTCGAGAACTGGTTAGCCATATTGAAAATCTCGTTGTCGCTACCCTCGCCCATTATGGCGTAACCGCCTACGCGCGTCCCGATGCGCCCGGTGTGTATGTGGATAGCGCAAAAATCTGTTCCCTTGGGCTCCGTATTCGTCGCGGGTGCTCATTCCATGGACTGGCACTCAACATCAATATGGATTTATCTCCATTTCAACGCATTAACCCCTGTGGGTATGCGGGGATGGCGATGACGCAACTGAGTGATCAGGTTGAAGGCGCAACCCTAACAGACGTCCAACCTGTGCTAGTAGACACTTTAACTCAACAACTGGGATATACTCAGGTTGAGGTTACAACGGAAAGCAGCGATTTATGAGCAAACCGATTCAGATGGAACGCGGCGTTAAGTACCGCGATGCCGAAAAGATGGCGCTTATCCCGGTCAAAAATATGCCGACCGAGCAAAAAGAAGTGCTGCGCAAGCCTGATTGGATGAAGATCAAGCTCCCTGCCGAAACCTCTCGCATCAAAGAAATTAAAGATGCGATGCGCAAAAACAACCTTCACTCTGTGTGTGAAGAGGCCTCCTGTCCAAACTTGGCAGAGTGCTTTAGCCACGGTACCGCCACTTTCATGATTTTGGGTGCGATTTGTACCCGTCGTTGCCCATTTTGCGACGTCGCCCATGGCCGTCCAGTTGCCCCTGATGCGGACGAACCCAAGCATCTGGCGCAAACTATTAAAGACATGAAGCTTCGTTATGTCGTGATCACCTCAGTTGACCGCGATGACCTTCGCGATGGCGGGGCACAGCATTTTGCCGACTGTACCCGTGAGATCCGTGCGCTCAACCCTGAGATCAAAATCGAAACCTTGGTACCTGACTTCCGAGGTCGAATGGATCGCGCTCTAGATATCCTGCGTGACAATCCACCGGATGTGTTTAACCATAACTTAGAAACAGCGCCTCGCTTGTATCGTAAAGCGCGCCCCGGTGCCAACTATCAGTGGTCACTGGATCTGCTGAAAAAGTTCAAAGACATGCACCCAGATGTTCCTACTAAGTCTGGACTCATGATGGGCTTGGGCGAAACCAAGGAAGAGATCATTGAGGTTCTGAAAGACCTACGTGCCCACGGTGTCACTATGCTGACATTAGGTCAATACCTTGCGCCAAGCCGCCATCACCTTCCGGTTGAACGTTATGTGCCGCCCGAAGAGTTTGATGAGCTCAAAGCTATCGCGCTGGATCTTGGCTTTACCCATGCTGCATGTGGTCCCTTTGTCCGCTCTTCATACCATGCGGATTTGCAAGCCAAAGGCGTCGAGATTAAATAAGTCTCTATGCTGAGAATACAAAAAAGCCGCGCTCGCGCGGCTTTTTTTACGTTTTGCAAATAACTTGCGTTTGTATGCTTAGGTTATTGACGCGTCAGGTAATCTGCTTTTCCGACCCACTTGTACGTGGTCAGCTCTTCGAGTCCCATCGGGCCGCGCGCATGCAGCTTTTGCGTTGAAACGGCCACTTCCGCGCCTAAACCAAACTGGGCACCGTCAGTAAAACGGGTTGAAGCATTGACATAGACAGCAGCCGAGCCCGCACCATTGATAAAGGCTTCAGCAGCATCAATATCATTGGTCAGAATCGTATCTGAATGGCTCGCATTGTGTTCGCGCATATGACCGAGCGCGTCGTGCACATCGTCAACCACAGCAACACCGAGCGTTGGGCCCAACCATTCAGTATCAAAGTCTCCCTCAGCGGCTTCACGAAGCTGTGCGACACCGTCAAGGTAGGGCAAAGCACTATTCGCTGCGACAATCTTCAGTTTCTGTGCGTTAAGCGCTGGGATCAGGCGTGTAAACAACTGTGCCGCGACTTGCTTGTGCACCAATAGCGTATCCAAAGCGTTACAAGCGGATGGACGATCCGTCTTCGCATTAATGATCACATCCGGAGCGCGTTCAAGATCGGCACTTTGGTCCACATATAAATGGCTGATCCCAAAACCACCAATAATCACCGGAATCGTGCTGTTTTGCTTACACATTTTATGCAAACTAGCACCGCCGCGCGGAATAATCATATCCACGTACTCGTCCATGGTCAGCAGCTCTGCGACCAATTCTCGGTCAGGCTTGTCGATGTATTGCACCGCTGATTGCGGTAGTTCAGCCTTGCTCAGTGCAGATTGAATCACAGTGACCAATACTTGGTTGGTCGCAAAGGTTTCTTTACCACCACGTAAAATACTGGCATTGCCCGTTTTTAGACACAGTGCGGCAATATCGATGGTGACGTTAGGGCGCGCTTCATAAATCACACCGACAACACCCAGTGGCTCACGGCGCTTCGATAACGAAAGGCCATTTTCGAGCACTTTATGGTCAAATTCTTGCCCAACCGGATCGGGCAACGACACCACATTACGCACATCTGCAGCAATCGCCGATAAACGTGCTGGCGTGAGTGCTAAGCGGTCGATCAACGATTCGCTCATACCCGCCGCGCGTGCGGCTTCTAAGTCCGTTTGGTTAGCCGCTAAAATACTCGCTTGTTGCGCCTCTAATTCGTCCGCAATGAAGATCAGCGCGCGATTTTTTTTCGTGGTGGAAGTTGTCGCGAGTTGGTAAGCCGCCTCTTTGGCCGCTTTCCCCATCATTTGTAAACTCATGTTGTGTGCATCTCTTTTATTGATCGCCAATAACGACAAGGTCGTCTCGGTGTATGGCTACCGGTCCATACTCATAGCCTAAAATATCTGCGATTTGTTGGCTATGTGCACCTGCAATACGGCGAAGATCGGCCGCGGAATAACGGCAAATACCGCGCGCAAGGCATTGCCCCTCTACAGAGTAAATACGTGCGACTTCGCCACGCGCAAAGTCACCTTTGACGCGTACGATGCCTTTACTCAGCAAGCTGCTACCTTTTTGCGTCACTGCCGTCACCGCACCGGTATCAATGGTAATATCTCCCGCAGGAGGTGGTCCGGCTAATATCCAGCGTTTACGGCTCTCTAATGGGCTTTCTAACGGCAAGAATCGAGTGCCTGCGCTGTTACCGGCGACCACGTTTTGGATCACTTCAGGCTTGCTGCCAGCGGCAATCGTGACTTCTATGCCCGCACGTCGCCCAATATCTGCAGCCTGCAGTTTCGTTGCCATGCCACCGGTGCCAAGACCTGTAACACTGCCTCCCGCTAATTTGCGTAAGGTTTCATCAATCGTATGGACTTCCCGAATAAGTTCGGCATCGGGTTGCGTTCTCGGATCTGCCGTAAAGAGTCCGGGTTGGTCAGTAAGCAGCAATAATTTATCTGCGTTAGCTAAAATTGCCACCAGCGCAGAGAGGTTGTCGTTATCACCGACTTTGATCTCAGATGTCGCCACCGCATCATTTTCATTCACAATGGGAATGATGCCGTTGTCGAGTAAAGCATGGAGCATGTCTCGCGCATTGAGAAAACGCTCGCGGTGATCCAAATCAGCGCGGGTCAGCAGCATCTGTCCGACTTGAAAACCATAAAGACTGAAAAGATGCTCCCAGGTTTGAATTAAACGGCACTGCCCGACGGCTGCGAGCATCTGCTTATTGGCGACCGTGTCAGCCAATACCGGATAATCAAGGTGCTCTCGCCCAGCAGCAATCGCTCCCGAAGAGACAATGATCACTTGATGGCCTTGTTGGCGCAGGCGCGCGCACTGACGAACCAACTCAACCATGTGGGCTTGGTCAAGGCGTTGCGAACCGCCAGTCAGCACACTGGTGCCTAATTTTACAACGATGGTTTGAGAAGAGACGGTGGCTGCAATGTCACCGTCTCTAAGCGCGTCTTGAACTGTCATGATTGCCTGATTGACTAAAAGATAGATGTCTCTTTTATCAATCCCATGCCCATTTAACAAGGACTGAAATCAGGCAAATCACGTTTTAGTTAGAAAGGGCGAGTTCAGGCTCGGTCAGTTTTTGACTTGGGGAAAGGGAGAGCGATAGTTCATCGACCACCAATTGGCATAATTTGGTGTAGAAACTATCAAGGGTTTTCTCAACCTCAGCGCGCTGTTTGGCAGGGACAGCTTTTGCTAACCATTCCCCGTGCTCGTCATAGAGGCCATAACCGTAGTGATAACGGAACCCATCGTCTTCTGGGGTAAGCACTAGCCACCAGCCCCAGAATTCGCGCGCGTCGGGCTCCTTTTTCGCATCGACGCAGACAGACAAGCTATCAAAAAAATAGCTTTGTTCATCAGATTGCCCATCACGAAAATAAGGGCCCAGCGCAGTAAAACGTGTTTTTAACCGTCCATGAGAAAGCGGGAGCGTTTGGGTCATGGTGTCCTCCAGTGGCACTCTATCTACCTAAGCTCAAGGTATATCATGACGTTATCAATCAGGTGAACGCCAATCCCCCGCTTTCCGCACTCGATCACACCTTCGCCAGCTTAGTTACAAAATATTGGCAAACCAAGAGACGGTCTCACACAACGCACGATGATAGCCATCATGCAAAGGCGTATTCGGCAATATCACCGCTTTACCACCACGACTATAGGTCGCAATCAGTTTATTGTCGGATTCTGGACAAACCGGATCATCTTTTAAGCTCAAGGCTAAAATGGGCACATCGGTGCGCCGTCCGGTGAGTAAGCCTTGGTTTTTGAGTGACCAGGCCTGCAAGCGTGTCCGAAGCGTGTCGATAGGAATATGGCGACCGAGCCGCGACCCTAGTGTATCGAGGTACATGGGCGGCATTTTCTTCATCATTTGTGCATTGGTTAATAGCGAATGCACGATGCCTCCCAGCGCCGCACTGGCTTTGACTCTATGTGGTTCAAGAAAGGCTAACCGAACCGCTGGATTGGCGCCAAACCGGATCCCCATGGTGCCCACGCGGTGGTGATCCACCCAAGGTACCTCCGCCAGTTTATCTAACATGGCACGATGTAAGCGGCTGGTATCTTCATTGAGATGCCAATGACTGCTGTGCCCCACTGAGGGCATATCTAAGGTCAATACTGCGATATCTGCGGGAGCAAAGTAATCGACGAATACCCGCCATAAATCGGTTTGCAAACTGTCTAAGCTGCCACTGAGAATAACCACCGGCAGAGTCGCATCGGTTCTTGGCAGATACAGGTAACCTTTTAGCGATTTGCCATCGAGCGTTGTTTCTACGGTTTTAACCGTGAAGGGAAGCTTATCCATGGCATGCTCAAAGGCTTTGTAGGCCAGCGTTTCCGATTGCAAAGCGAGCGTATCGCCTTTGAGGTGAGGATACGCCGCGATACCGAAATAGGTACAGGCTTGCAGCCATTGCTGACTCGCTGCTTGATGCTCCCCTTTGTCTGCCAGCGCTTGGGCGCGCTTTTGGTGCTGCATGCCCACTGCTGTCCACTCGTAGTTCCAATTTCCCGAGCGGTAGCCTTCTACCGTATCCAGCAGACTGTCAACGGAGCGTGAATTATCCGAATGAGCAATACGGGCAAAAATGGCTTCCATCTCTACCGGATCCACTCCTTGCCACGTCCATTGTCCACGACGCCGCATTCGATACCAGCTGCGCTCACTATCTCCATCAAACGCCGAATAACTCGCTTGATCGATTTGCTGGATAGCGCCAAACAATGTCGACGTTTCTTTGGCATGTCTGTGTTTGGCAAACAGCTTGACCGACAAATTTTGAGATTCGCTTTCCGACACGTTCACTCCCGAGCGTTCAGTTTATGACGCTCCTAGTGTAAACCATACTCACAGCAAGGCCATGATTTTCAGTCAATCGCGTCCCTAGAAACCAAAAAACGCCGCAACTATGTGCGACGTTTTGTTGACAGCAGATTATCAATAACCTTGCTGGCTATTATTTGGCAATCGGATCCACATAGCTCACCGCCATATCCCACGGCTGCTCAATCCATGTGTCTTGCGCAATATCGACGATATAATCGTCAACAAGATGCTTACCCGCCGGTTTGGCGCTTACAGTCACAAAGCGTGCTTTAGGATAGAGTTGGCGCACCATTTCTGCGGTTCCGCCTGTATCAACCAAGTCGTCCACCACAATAAAGCCTTCACCATCCCCCGGTGCTTGTTTCACGACACGCATATCGCGCTGATGATCATGATCGTAGCTCGAGATACACACCGTATCGACATAGCGAATGCCTAGCTCACGGGCCAGAATGGCGGCAGGCACCAAGCCACCGCGACTCACAGCAATAATTCCCTGCCACTGGTCAGCGGGTAGCAGCCTCTCCGCCAATTGGCGTGTGTACATCTGCATGTTGTCCCAGGTGATGATGAACTTGTTACTCATGATGAAAACCTCGTGGCGTTTCTCGCCTTGTTATAACGTCAATGTGGGCGGCTGTTTTACACCAAGAAAACGAACTTGAGTAAGAACAATCCAGCCAAGATCCAGATACTGACAGGGACCTCACGCCCTTTGCCCGCAAAGGTTTTTACGGCACAAAACGCAATAAAGCCAAGGCCAATCCCGCTCGCAATCGAGTAAGTGAGCGGCATCAGCAAGCACACCACGACCACCGGTGCGGCTTCGGTCAAATCTCGCCAGTTAATCCCTACAAGACCTGACATCATCAAAATCGCAACATAAAAGAGAGCGCCAGCTGTTGCATACGCTGGGACCATACCTGCGAGCGGCGCAAAAAATAGCGCAAGCAAGAATAAGATCCCCACAACGACAGCAGTGAGTCCTGTACGGCCACCCGCTGCTACCCCTGACACACTTTCAATATATGAGGTTGTATTCGACGTGCCTAAAAGCGCCCCGACCGATGTCGCGGTACTGTCTGCCAGTAATGCACGATTTAAACGCGGCAGTTTACCATCTTTGTCCAAAAGTTCCGCGCGCTGTGCCACACCCACTAAGGTTCCTGCGGTATCAAAGAGGTCAACAAACAAAAATGCGAACACGATAGACACCAGACCAACTTCAAGGGCTCCGGCAAAATCAAGCTGCATAAAGGTCGGCGCGAGGCTTGGTGGCGCAGACATCACACCGTGATAAGGGACATCCCCCGCGACAATACCAATCACAGTGACCACTAAAATCGCAATCATGACCGCCCCTTTTAGGCCACGATGCACCAAACCAATAGTGAGGAAAAAGCCGAGTGCTGCCATCGCCGGGGCAAATGCCGTCACATCACCCAGTGCGACAAGGGTTGCCGGGTGATCCACGACGATCCCCGCATTTTGCAGTGCGATGAGCGCTAAGAACAAGCCGATACCCGCCGAGATACCGGTACGCAGTGACATAGGAATCGAGTTGATAATCCACTCACGAATTTTCAACACACTGAGTAGAATAAAACACAAGCCCGAAATAAACACCGCAGCCAGCGCAACCTGCCACGAGTGGCCCATTTGCAGCACCACTGTGTAGGTGAAGAAAGCGTTCAGGCCCATACCCGGCGCTTGAGCGACCGGATAGTTGGCGACAATTCCCATCACAAAACAGCCGACGGCAGCAGCCAAACAGGTGGCAACAAATACGGCGCCCTTGTCCATTCCTGCTTCAGCCAAAATAGATGGGTTCACGAAAATGATGTAGGCCATGGTGAGGAAGGTGGTCACACCGGCAATAACTTCGGTGCGAAGATCCGTGCCATGATCGCTGAGTTTAAATAAACGCTCTAACATCGTTGGTATCCCGAATAAAAGGTGGCGCATCATAAGATGCAAAAGGAAAACGTTTGCGTGTCAAAAATTGGCGCAAATCTTACCGATCGATGAAGGAAATTTCCAGCACGAAACCGCATGAATTGATCGGAATGTCATGGCTCTCGTGATGGTTGCCAACAAGATTGTCTATCATGACTGGCTTATCAGGCACCTGACATACCACCCATAAAAAAAACGCCACAACATTGTGTGGCGCCAGAACTAAAGCGTTTGCTTCTGGATCAGAAATGTCTCTGTAAGAGCGGGGGAATCGTAAAACTTACTTGCGGTACCCGAACGGCGCCGGATACGTAAATCCTTTGGTATACACTGACTGTTGGTTCCAGTAGTAGTTAGATACCATACCTTCCATCGTTTTTACCTCTCTCAAGTTTAAACCTAATGTTGTTCACATTTTGTCTCGGTTCCTTGGAGGCGAATACTCGGGTTCACTCCATGAACAGTCGATAACCTGTGTTATCAGTGTCTAGATAATAGCCCACACGTAATTATATTACAAGCTATAGAGTGACCAGAGTCACAAAAAGTTCATATTTGGTAGTTTTATTACGCCCACCACGCCTAGATATCCGGCATGCACTCTGTTTTTCCTTCCCTTGATCCTGCGACTGTCACCACCTAGTCGACAGTGGTATGCTTGGTAAAGTCCATCTATTTCAGTAAGGCCTACTGTTTAAAAGGCCAACAATAAAATAAAATGGAGTCTACCGTGTCTGAGATCAGCCAATTATCACCCCAGCCTGTTTGGGCTTTTTTTGACCAGATTTGTGCTATTCCACATCCCTCTTACCACGAAGCACAATTGGCAGCATTCATTGTCGATTGGGCGAAAGGCCGAGGTTTAGAGGTTCGCCAAGATCCCACTGGCAATATTTTTATCCGCAAACCGGCGACGCCGGGAATGGAAAACCGCAAAGGTGTAGTACTACAAGCCCACCTTGATATGGTGCCGCAGAAAAACGAGCACACCGAGCACGACTTTACCACCGATCCGATTCGCCCTTATATCGATGGCGAGTGGGTCACGGCGGATGGCACGACATTAGGCGCCGATAACGGTATTGGAATGGCCTCCTGCCTTGCCGTCTTAGCGGCTGATGACATTGAACATGGTCCGCTCGAAGTGTTGCTCACCACCAACGAAGAAGCTGGGATGGACGGTGCATTTGGCCTAGAAGCAGGCTGGCTTGAAGGAGAAGTGTTACTGAACACAGACTCCGAACAAGAAGGAGAAATCTACATGGGCTGTGCGGGCGGCGTCGATGCTAGCATGCACTTTCCGGTCGAGCGTCATCCCATCGGCGACAATTTTGCGCGTTTTACCGTCGGTATAAAAGGCCTAAAAGGCGGCCACTCTGGGGTGGATATTCACACGGGTCGCGCCAATGCCAATAAGCTACTTGCACGCATGCTCAGCCATCACCTCAGTGAGGTTGATGTCAGTCTGATTGCATTGCGAGGCGGCACATTGCGTAACGCCATCCCGCGCGAAGCCTTTGCAGATATTGCCGTGCCAGTCGAGCAAAAAGACGCATTAGCCGCGGCGATAGATAACTACGCCCAGTTGCTTCACGATGAGTTGGGACGCTTGGAGGAGAACGTCACTGTTGTACTCGATGCGTCTGACAATCAAGCCGACCCATTGACCCGTGCCGTACAATCTCGGCTACTCGCAGCCTTAAACGCGGCGCCAAACGGTGTTATACGGATGAGCGATGATGTTCCGGGTGTGGTAGAAACCTCACTGAACTTAGGCGTTATCCAAACCGATGAGCATACTATTACGGGATTGTTTTTGATCCGCTCATTGATCGATTCAGGGCGAGAAATGGTGCAAGGCATGCTGCGCTCACTGGCCGGTTTAGCAAACGTGACCGTCGAGTTTTCCGGCGCATACCCGGGGTGGAAGCCTGATCCTGACTCTGAAATCATGCATATTTTCCGCGATACCTATGAAGCTATCTATCAGCGTAAGCCTGATATCATGGTGATCCACGCGGGATTAGAATGCGGTCTATTTAAAAAACCTTATCCGGATATGGATATGATCTCGTTTGGTCCAACGATTAAGTTCCCTCACTCACCTGATGAGAAAGTGAACATTGAAAGTGTGGGTCACTATTGGCAACAAATGCGCGCTATCTTAAAAGCGATTCCTGAAAAGCACGCTTAAGCGAGTAAACTTAGCTGGGGGTCATTGTCGTCCCCCAGCCCTACCGACAAACCAATCAGCCGCACCGCTCTACCCTCGCCTCGATAAAACGCTTCATGCAACAAGGTATCAAATAGCCCTCGTTCTAACCGCTCACAGCGGTGTGCAACCGTCGTGGTTTGAAAGTCGTTGAATTTGAGTTTGACCCCTTGGCGACAAATCCGCCCATTCGCATCGGCTTTTTCGAGTCGCCGTTGGAGCTCTTCGTATAAAGTGTCTAGCCACTGTAAACAATCATTCAGCGCTGCAAGATCTTGCGATAAAGTGCGCTCTACGCCAACGGATTTACGTATCCGCTCCACTTGCACTGGACGTCGATCAATACCGTGTGCTCGCTGCCATAGTACCTGCCCAAATTTACCAAACCGCTGGATCAGTTCACCATGATCGCTACACTGCACATCTCTACAGGTAAACAAATTCAGTTCATGAAGCTTGGTTAAGGTGACACGTCCTACGCCCGGAATGCATTGCAAAGGGAGCTCAGCCACAAAGGTGTCGACCTCGTCAGGGGTGATCACGCATAAGCCATCCGGTTTGTTGATATCTGAGGCGACTTTGGCGAGAAACTTGATTGGCGCGACGCCTGCCGACGCGGTTAATGATAGCTCGTCGCGAATAGTGTGACGGATCGCTTCTGCAATGCGGGTTGCCGAGCCTTGATGACTGTCGCAATCTGTAACATCTAAGTAAGCCTCATCAAGAGAGAGGGGCTCAATAATATCGGTATAACGATGAAAAATAGCATGAAGCTGCTGAGAAACGGCGCGGTACTTGGCCATATTGCCACGCATAACCGTCAGACCGGGACATAGTTTAAGTGCTTGAGCCGTCGCCATCGCGGAACGGATCCCAAAGCGACGCGCGGGATAATTGCAGGTTGCAATCACCCCTCGCCCATCAGGTGACCCGCCAATCGCAAGAGGCACCTGTTGTAAGGCAGGGTTATCACGCATCTCCACTGCCGCATAGAAACAATCCATGTCGATATGGATGATTTTCTTCATGACAATCCTGCATGGCCACCAGATAAGACAGAGTGACTCACTGGTGGCTATCTACTGTACACCTGATCGCGTCAGGTCTCGGCTAGATAATTTGGTTTTTCTTCCACTCACGGGTTTTCTCTGCACGCGCTTCTCGCTTTTTACGTGCATCGCACGGCTCTGGGCAGTCGCATTCTTTTTCAATACCGATTGCGCCTAGGCCACCACAGCTCCCACTGATGGTTTTTTGCTGTACGATGTAGCCGATCGCCATCCCTGCAATCACAAGTACAAAAACAGCAAAGGTGATAAGAAATACTGACATAATTGCTCACCTACTATCGTTATTGCGTATTTAACGCTTTAAATAAGGCTTAAACGCCTCAGATGCGATTTCTTTAAAACCGTCATCCGTTTTCACTACCATAAAGGCAGGAATATTGGCTTGATTTGCCAATGCAACGGCTTTCTCTGGTCCAAGTACCATGAAGCCTGTTGCCAAACCATCCGCCGTCATACAAGACGGGTCCAACACAGTGACAGACACTAAGCGATGATGAATCGGTCGTCCTGTTGCTGGATCAATGATGTGCGAATAGCGTACCCCATCATGCTCAAAGTAATTGCGATAATCCCCTGACGTGGCAACCGCCATATCCCCAGGCTCAATAATCTCTTGCACCGACTGTGTGCCGGCACTAGGCTTTTCAATCGCGATGCGCCAAGGTACACCGTCTTGGTTCACACCTTTTAATTGTAACTCACCACCAATCTCAACCAAATAGTTATCGAGACCAAGTGACGCCAAATACTCAGCGACCACATCTACGCCGTATCCTTTGGCGATCGTTGACAAGTCGACATAAAGGTCAGGATTGGTTTTGGTCAACTGATTGCCCGATAAAGACAGGCTCTCTAACCCCGTCATCGCCATTCGCTGTGCGATTTCTTCGTCGGTCGGAATATTCTCTGGTCGTTTTTCAGGGCCAAAGCTCCAAAGATTCACTAACGGTCCAACCGTGACATCTAACGCGCCGTCGGTGAACGCGTTAAGACGCATCGCTTCTTTCACCACTTTCGCCGTCGCGTCAGATACCTCAACCGGAGAGTCAGCACGATGTTGATTGAAACGGCTCAGCTCCGAATCGTCTCGATACGTCGACATCTGGTCATTCACCAGCTCCAAACGCTTATCGATTTCTTTTTGGATAACAGCCTTCTCGGGCGTGTTTTCCGTTGCAATGTACTTAATGGAGTAATACGTACCCATTGTACTGCCATTAAGATGGACCAGCTCAGGTGAACGCTCACAACCGACCAAAGCCACGAGCAGTGTCAGCGTTGCCACACAGCCTAACCAAAACTTCTTCATATGGGTGTCCTTCGACGCGAGGTTGATACGTAAAATGGCTGACCCAAAGGCCAGCCATTAAAAGGTAAGTCACACGTTGTGATCTTAGCCGCCGAAGTCATCCAGAAGGATGTTTTCGTCTTCAACACCTAAGTCTTTCAGCATACCGATAACGGCTGCGTTCATCATTGGTGGACCACACATGTAGTATTCACAGTCTTCTGGCGCTTCATGATCTTTGAGGTAGTTCTCATAAAGCACGTTATGGATAAAGCCTGTGTAACCATCCCAGTTATCTTCTGGTAGTGGATCTGACAGTGCGCAGTACCACTTGAAGTTATCGTTCTGCTCTTGAAGCATATCGAAATCTTCAACGTAGAACATTTCACGCTTAGAACGTGCACCGTACCAGAAGGTGATCTTACGATCTGAGTTCAGACGTTTAAGTTGGTCAAAGATATGCGAGCGCATTGGTGCCATACCGGCACCACCGCCGATAAAGACCATTTCAGCGTCGGTATCTTTCGCGAAGAACTCACCGAACGGTCCTGAGATCGTACACTTATCACCTGGCTTCAGTGACCAAATGTAAGACGACATTTGGCCTGGTGGCACATCAGGGTTACGTGGTGGTGGCGTTGCCACACGCACGTTCAGCATGATGATGCCTTCTTCTTCAGGGTAGTTCGCCATTGAGTAAGCACGGATGATTTCTTCATCCACTTTTGACTCATAGCGGAACAAGTTGAACTTCTCCCAGTCTTCACGGTATTCCTCAGGAATATCAAAGTCTGAGTACTTAATGTGGTGCGGTGGCGCTTCAATTTGAATATAACCACCTGCACGGAAAGGTACAGACTCACCGTCAGGAATGCGCAGCTTCAGCTCTTTGATGAAAGTGGCTTTGTTGTCGTTAGAAATAACTTCACAATCCCACTTCTTCACGCCAAAGATTTCTTCTGGCAATTCGATCTTCATGTCTTGCTTTACAGCAACCTGACATGACAGACGCTCACCTTCACGTGCTTCACCTTTGGTGATGTGATCAAGCTCGGTTGGCAGAATATCACCGCCACCTTCTTTGATTTTTACGCGGCACTGGCCACATGAACCACCACCACCACAGGCAGAAGAAACAAACACACCAGCACCGGCCAGTGCACCAAGCAGTTTACCGCCTGGCTGAGTAACGATCGCCTTTTCAGGATCGTCATTGATATCAATTGTGACGTCACCGGTTGGTACCAGCTTGGACTTGGCGAACAAAATCACCAATACCAGCGCCAGTACAATCAGAGTAAACATCACTACACCAAGAATAATGTCCATTGACTATTCCTTTTCTCGCAGTTTACCCGGCTTACAGTTGCACACCAGAGAAAGACATAAAGCCCAATGCCATCAAACCAACTGTGATAAAGGTGATCCCCAAACCACGCAGTGCTGGCGGCACGTCTGAATATTTCATTTTCTCACGGATACCCGCTAGGGCGACGATGGCTAGCATCCAGCCCACCCCAGAACCGAAGCCGTAAACCACTGACTCTGCGAAGTTGTAATCACGCTGAACCATGAATGATACGCCACCGAAGATGGCACAGTTCACCGTAATAAGCGGCAGAAAGATACCCAGCGCGTTGTAAAGCGGCGGGAAGAAGCGGTCGAGTACCATCTCAAGAATCTGTACCAACGCCGCGATAACGCCGATGAAGGTAACAAAGTTCAAGAAACTCAAATCGACGCCTTTCACCAGCGCGTCTTCACGCAGAACCAAGTTGTAAACCAAGTTGTTAACCGGCACTGAGATGGTCAGTACCACAACCACGGCCACACCCAGACCAAATGCGGTTTTTACTTTCTTGGATACGGCCAAAAAGGTACACATACCAAGGAAGAATGCCAGCGCCATGTTCTCGATGAAGATAGAGCGCACTAGCAGGCTCAAATAATGTTCCATGTGCTATTACTCCTTCGCTTCAACTTGTTCAGGTTTGAAGGTACGCACAATCCAAATCAAAAAGCCGATGAGGAAGAATGCAGATGGGGCCAGAAGCATCAAACCGTTTGGCTGATACCAACCCCCTTCATTGACCACAGGTAGAATAGACACACCAAACACTGAGCCAGAGCCCAGTAGCTCACGGAAGAACGCGACTGTCATCAGCACAAAGCCGTAGCCCAGTGAGTTACCAATACCGTCAATAAATGATGGCAATGGCGACGACTTCATCGCATACGCCTCAGCACGACCCATCACGATACAGTTGGTAATGATAAGACCAACGAATACGGACAGCTGCTTAGAAATGTCGTACACGAACGCTTTCAATGTTTGGTCAACCACGATAACTAACGACGCGATGATCGCCATCTGAACGATGATACGTACGCTGTTAGGAATGTGGTTACGGATCAAAGAAACACACAGGTTTGACATCGCCGTTACGAACATCACCGCCAACGTCATAACAAATGCCGTTTGCATCTGTGTGGTCACCGCCAAGGCTGAACAAACACCGAGGACCTGTAAGGCAATCGGGTTATTGTCCAGTACCGGTGACAGAAGGTTTTTCTTCAGTTCTTTAGCTTCAGCCATCGATCAGGCCTCCCTCGCGAACTTTTGCTAGGAATGGACCAAAGCCCATATCACTTAGCCAGAAGTTAAACTGGTTCTGAACACCATTACTGGTTAGGGTCGCACCCGACAATGCATCGATACCGTGCTCACTGCCTTGAGGAGCGCCGCCTTTAACGATGCGAATCGCTGGCTCGCCCTGCTCGTTGAACAGCTTTTTGCCATCCCACTGCGCGCGCCATTTCGGGTTTTCAACTTCACCACCTAGCCCTGGTGTTTCACCTTGCTCGTAGTAAACGATGTCAGCAACTGTATTACCGTCGGGTTCTACCGCTACGAATGCGTACATCATGCTCCAAAGGCCAGAACCATTGACGGGCAGAATCAGACGCTGAGTTTGGCCCGCATCATCTTTAACCAAGTAGACCTTGGCCACGTCAGGACGACGACCGATATCAGCAATGTTTTCATCGCCACTCAGCTTTTTCGACAAGGCCGGATCATTGGCAGCCGCACGCTGATCGTAATCAGCTGCCGATTCAACATTGACCGTCTCAGGGCTAACAAATTCACCGTCATCTAGGCTGACTAGACGAGTCTCAATGTACTTGTTGTAAGCATCATTGATCGCACTTTTGCCACCCGTGACATCAATACCAGCCACAGAAAGGATGTTTTTCTGTACGTCTAGCTTTGCATTAATTTGTTGCAAAGGACGTAGCGCTACTGCTGCACCAGACACCACAATCGAGCACACCAAGCTCAATGCGATAACAACGAGCAGCGTCTTTTTAATACTATCGTTACTACTTGCCATTACGAGCCAGTCTCCGTTTGATGTTGCCCTGAATCACCAGGTTATCGAACAGTGGTGCAAACAGGTTCGCGAACAAGATCGCCAGCATCATCCCTTCTGGGTATGCAGGGTTAACCACGCGAATAATCACGGCCATCGCACCAATCAAAATGCCGTACCACCATTTTGCTTTATTGGTGAACGCAGCAGAGACAGGATCCGTCGCCATGAACATCATACCGAACGCAAAACCACCCAGTACAAGGTGCCAATGAGCAGGCATGCTAAACATTGGGTTGGAATCAGAGCCAATCACATTGAACAAGGTTGCCGCGGCGACCATACCGAGGAAGGTACCCAAGATGATTCGCCATGATGCAATGCGCATGTAAACTAGCGCCGCACCACCAATCAAGATGGCAAGCGTCGATACTTCACCCATTGAACCTGGGATGTTACCAATAAAGGCGTCCATCCAAGTCATGGTTTGACCGGTCACGTTGTGCATCAGCGCCATTTCACCGCCGGTTGACCATTGACTCAGTGCAGTCGCACCCGAGAAGCCGTCCGCAGCGGTCCATACCAAATCACCAGAGATTTGAGCAGGATACGCGAAGAACAAGAATGCACGGCCAGCCAACGCAGGGTTCAAGAAGTTACGGCCTGTACCACCAAAGATTTCTTTTGCAACCACCACACCAAAGGTGATACCCAAAGCGGCTTGCCATAATGGCAGCGTTGGCGGAACGATCAGTGCAAAAAGAATCGAGGTCACGAAGAAACCTTCGTTCACTTCGTGCTTACGGATAATACAGAACAGTACTTCCCAGAAACCACCCACGATAAACACGGTGGCATAAATAGGCAGGAAGTAGGTGGCACCCAAAACCATTTTGGTACCCCAACCTGCACTCGCAAGCGGCCCCGCAATCGCCTCAGTCAGCCAGTAGTGCCAGTTCCCTTCAATGATTTGCGCAAGCTGCGCGCCTTCATATAAATGGTTCAGGCCCATAATGGCTTGGTTACCTGTGTTGTACATACCCCAGAACATTGCGGGGAACACAGCAAACCACACCATGATCATGATGCGTTTCAAATCGATGCTGTCACGCACGTGAGCGCCAGCTTTGGTCACCATGCCTGGCGTGTACAAAATGGTCGCGACCGCTTCATACAGGGCAAACCACTTCTCGTGTTTACCGCCTGGCTCAAAGTGTGGCTCGATTTGCTCTAAAAAGTTTTTCAGGCTCATCTGTTACCCTTCCTTCTCAATTTTTTCCAGGCTCTCGCGGAGCATTGGGCCAAATTCGTACTTGCCAGGGCAGACAAATGTACAAAGTGCCAAATCCTCAGGATCTAACTCCAGCGCGCCTAACTGTTGCATACTATCTGTATCACCGGCACAGATATCACGCAGCAGCATAGTCGGCTCGATATCCAGCGGCATTACTCGCTCATAGTTACCGATTGGCACCATGGAACGATCACTACCGTTGGTCGAGGTGGTCATATTGAAAAGTTGGCCTTTGAACAGGTGGCCGAGGTACGCACGGGTCACAGAGAAGCGGTTTTTGCCGGGAGATAACCAACCGAACAACTCTTTCTCATTACCTTCGCGTAATACAGACACTTGCAGGTGGAAACGGCCAAGATACGCATGAGGACCAGTCGCTTTGGTACCCGAGAGTACAGAGCCTGAGATAATGCGGCTCTCGCCGGCCATCAACTCACCGTCCGTCAACTCATCAAGGTTAGCGCCCAGTTGAGTACGTACCAAGCGTGGCTTATTGACCATAGGGCCAGCTAAGGCAACCACGCGATCGGTGTTAAGTTCACCGGTCAGGAATAAATGGCCAAATGCAATGACGTCTTGGTAGTTTAGGTGCCATACCATTTTTTCCATACTTGCTGAGCGCAAGTGATGGATATGGGTACCGACAAGACCAGCTGGGTGAGGACCAGCGAAGACGTGCTGCTCAACGTTTGATTGCTTGCTTGTCGGTAACTCTACGTCTGCTTTACAAACGAATACCGTTTTTTCGGTAAGGCGAGAAACCACATCTAGGCCCGCAACGAAAGCCTCTTTTTGCTCATCAATGATCACTTTCGGATCCGCAGCAAGCGGATTGGTGTCCATGGCATTGACAAAGATAGCTTCCGGCACGGCATCAACCGCAGGCGACTTGCTAAAAGGACGAGTACGAAGCGCTGTCCACATGCCAGACTCGACCAGTTGGTCAACAATGGCTTGGCGATCTAGCGATGCCAACTGTGAGGCTTCATATTTATTAAACGTGACTTGCTCGTTTCCATCGACTTCAATGACGACAGACTGAAGAACACGCTTGGCACCGCGGTTAACTTCAACCACTTTACCAGCTGCTGGTGCAGTGAATTTCACGCCCGGATTCTTCTTGTCTTCAAAAAGAATCTGACCTTTTTTCACTACATCACCCACACGCGCGTGCATGGTGGGGCGCATTCCAACGTACTCTTCGCCAAGCAAGGCGACTTTCTTGACGGCTGGGCCGTCATTTATCACCTGAGTAGGAGTCCCGGCAATAGGGATATCCAAACCCTTTTTTATTGTAATCATACGCACTTGCACTACATTAACGGGAAAAAGAATTCTGTTATTGCGCAGTTAAAGACACGACTTTCGACTGTTTGGCGGCCATGACGGCCCACCGTCGCAACATCCTGCTAACCAAATCGTTACACAAAGGTAGCCTAGGTTAGTCTTTAAGCGCCGTATTCTATCACTAACCCCAGCGTTGATTCTATGGGTATTGTCACTGGAGCGTGGCAATTATCCATACCTGTACAAACAATACTCGCTGTAAGGTCACAGTTTCACTGCTGTTTTTTTGTTCACCTTAGCAGGCAATGCGAATGCGCGCCTGTGCTGGTGAAACGAAAGCCGTACGCAGTTACCACTCACCGAACCGCTCATATTTATGTAAGAATTTGTTGCCACAACGTGAAAACTCAACATCAGCGCTGGCGCTATTTGCCCCCACCGCGACAAGCGGGTGAATCCGGAGCTTGCGCTTGTGACGCCCACTCTTGCGGCGTGTAAGTGTGGATCGCCAACGCATGAATATGATGGGCCAACTCATCAGATAAGGTCGCATTCACTGCGCGGTGACGTTGAATTAAACGCTGACCGTCAAATGCCTCTGATACCACCACGACTTTAAAGTGGCTCTCTGACCCTTCTGGCACGTTATGCATAAAGCTTTCATTACGCACATCCAGAAAGCTAGGCGAAAAAGCCTGCTCGAGCTTCTCGGTGATCTGTGTTTGTATTTTCATTTTGCTTCCCACATTTTACACGGGGAGCACAGGTGCTCTCAGTGTAGATGCTATTGATGATTTTGCGACTTTCGCGGTGGCATGAGCTTTCAACACCAGAGATGACGCCACGTTTTAAATTGCAGTCTCTGGCTGAGTGCGACAATATACCCACTTTATCTAGCGCGACGCAAAAACTCCGATGAAGACTGAAATGACGACGCCTGCGGGCCAGCCATTAATACTCCACCGTTATCCCCGACGTAAAAACGAGACGCTGCAAGCGTTCGACGCAGCCGACGAATACTTGATTGAGCACGTGGCTGAGTTGTCATTACCGGCCGGTGCGCGTGTGTTGATCATCAATGATCACTTTGGCGCGCTAAGCTGCTGGGCGTCACAACAAGGCTATGACACGATTCAAGTCAGTGATTCGGTGGTGGCACAACAAGCAACTGTCCAAAACTTAGCCGCCAATGCCCTGCCTAGCATCGTCCAATTAACCAGCCTAGAGCCGCTGCCTGAGCGCATCGATGTGGTGCTATTACGGATCCCCAAAAGCACACGCATGTTGTCATGGCAATTACAACAACTTGCCGCGATCGCTGATTCATCCATCCCCGTTATCGCCGCGGCGAAGGCCAAAGAGATTCACACCTCAACGTTAAACCAGTTTGAGCACCAGCTCGGCACCACAGTGACCTCACTGGCGAAGAAAAAAGCACGCTTAGTATTTTGCACGCCGCGTGACGACAAACCCGAGTTAATCGACCAGCTACATACGTTCGATGTACCTGATTACACTATGACACTGGCGAATTACCCCAATGTATTCTCTGCGCAAAAACTGGATATTGCGGCGTATTTGATGTTACCGCACATTCCGAGTGAACCCGGATTAAAAAGGATTGTCGATCTAGGGTGTGGTAATGGTGTGCTTGCCTTGCAAGCGGCTCGAAACAATCCAAATGCCTTTATTCATGCCGTTGACGAAAGCCATATGGCTGTCGCATCGGCGCAACGTAACCTTTTAGCGCATCACATTGCGCCCACGCGCTTTGAGTGTGAAGCGCGGGATTGTTTGAGCGAGTTTGCACACCATGATGTGGACTTGGTGATGTGTAATCCACCATTCCATCAACAACAAGCCATTACCGATCATATTGCTTGGCAAATGTTTTGTGACGCAAAACGTGTTCTGACCAATCATGGCCGCCTTTTAGTCATCGGAAACCGACATCTCGGCTATCATGCTAAGTTAAAACGCCTTTTTGGTAATGTCTCCGTCATTGCGTCGAATAAAAAATTCGTTATTCTTCAAGCAGTACACGCCCAACATTAAGTAAAGGATGCTGAACACAATGAAAAAACTGCTCGTTGCCGCTGCCGTGCTTATCCTAGCAGGCTGTTCATCGCCGCGCGATCCGCAACTGACTATCGCGCCCAAACCCGCCACCTCAAACCAACAGCAAGTGAATAACTTGCCCGTGGTTGTGAAAAGCCGTGATCTGCGTACCGCCCAGTTTGTGGCTGTCATTGACAGTGGTCGCTCTAACGTGAAGCCCCTGCATGCTAGCCAGAATCTGCGCGTTGTCTTAGAAGATACCCTTTCTCGCCAACTTTCTTCGCAAGGCTTCCGTGTAGTGGCGAATGGCCCGGGAACACTGCGCCTCGATATTCTTGATGCCCTCGTGCGTGTAAAACACACGGTGTTTAAGCACAATATGGAAGCGTCGGTCCAGCTTCAGCTGGTCGCAGAGTCTCCTGATGGTCGCTTCGTGAAGCGTTACACTGGCAAATCAACCCAAGAAGGGATCAGCAGCGCATCGCCTGATGATATCGAAATGGCTCTGAACAACTTGCTTGAGGCGGTACTGCAAGATATTGCCAACGACGAGCAGTTGCTTAAGCACATGAAAGAGCACTTTTAATCATGCGTACCTTCTGCATGATGTGCATGCTTGCGTTGGCTGCATTGCCAGCGCAGGCGGAAGTGTTGGTGAAGGTGGATACAACGCTCGGCGCATTTACGCTCAGTCTTGATGAGCAAAAAGCGCCCAAAACCGTGGCTAATTTTCTCCGTTATGTTGATGATGGCAGCTATGTTGGCTCTCAATTTCATCGCGTGATCCCGGGGTTCGTGGTCCAAGGTGGTGGGTTTGATAAAGACCTTGAGCGCCTGCCGGTATATGACACGGTTGACAATGAATCCACTAATGGCCTGAGCAACCGACGCGCCACGATTGCGATGGCCAGAACCAATGACCCCGATTCGGCCACGCGTCAATTTTACATTAATATCAATGATAACGGCTTTCTGGACGCCACGCCCAACAAGCTTGGCTACACCGTTTTTGGTCGAGTAGTTGAAGGCTTTGTCACGGTGCAAAACATTTCATCTCAATCAACCGTGACGATCCCAAGCAAGCGGATGCAAGACGTGCCACAACAACCCATTGTGATAAATAGCATCTCTCGAATATCTTCTCAGTAGCTGACAGGCAGGCTTGCGATCATGTTACCTAATCTTAAGGGGGCGCTTGCGCCCTATGCCGACCGCCGACTCCTTTATGTGTTATTAATGGGCTGCTGTAGCGGCTTTCCTTGGGTGTTAATCGGCTCCAACTTAAACGGCTGGCTCGCGGATGAAGGGCTCTCTCGTACCGCGATTGGTCTATTCGGCTCGGTGTTTGTGCTGTATGCGGTGAACTTTCTCTGGGCGCCTTTGATTGATAGACTCAAAGTGCCCATGCTTAATGAGCGCTTCGGACAACGCCGCAGTTGGATATTGCTCACCCAAGCGCTGATTCTGATCGCAACCTTGGCCTTATCTCAGCTTAATTTACACGGCTTGACGGCCATTGATCCTTGGGTGACCACTGTGGTGCTTTCATCGCTGATTTTTGCGATTGCACTCGCCTCTGCCACCCAAGATATTGCCATTGATGCCTTTCGTATTGATAATTTTGCGGAGCATGAGACCGATAAGTTCCCACTTGCCTCTGCCATGTCCGTCATTGGATGGTGGACGGGATATTCTCTGCCCGGCTACATCGGTTTTATCAACGCTGACGCCATCGGTTGGAATCAGGTGTATGTGATCATGGCCGGGTTCGTAGGCTTAATGTTACTGGCCACCTTATTCGTTAAGGAGCCTGCCAGTGACCGCGAACAGCGCCAAGATGCCGCGACCCGTTACTATCTAGGGAAAGGATACAGCAGTGCACGCACTTGGTTAGCAGTGACTGTGTTTGAACCTTTTGCCGAGTTTTTCCGCCGCAACGGTGTAAAAGTTGCGTTAGCCATTCTGTTGTTTGTTTTTCTCTTTAAGATTGGCGAGGCCTTTTTGGGCCGGATGTCGATTGTCTTTTACAAAGATGTTGGCTTCAGCAATGAGCAAATTGGTTATTACTCCAAGCTCGTAGGTTGGGGACTGACCGTGGTGTATACCTTAATCGGCAGCTACATTAACTTGCGCTTTGGGGTAATCAAAGGCTTGTTTATTGGCGGGGTGGCCATGGCCTCCAGTAATTTGATGTTTGCTTGGCTTGCTGTGGTGGGGCCAGACGAGCACCTGCTGCTAGGCGCGATACTGGTGGATAACTTCACCTCGGCTTTCGCCACCATTGCCTTTGTCTCTTTCCTGACCTTCTTAACCGGGCGCGCTTTTTCCGCCACTCAATACGCGCTGCTTGCATCGTTGGGTAACCTTGGCCGTACCTCTCTCGCATCCTTTAGCGGTATGATGGTGGATTGGCTGGATAGCTGGTCAACATTTTTCGTAATAACCTCATTGATGGTGATCCCAGGTCTAGTCATGCTGCTCTATATTGGTAGACAATTTAGAAAAGAATCATCGCACCATGACGCACCTTCTGGACAATGTCTAAAAACCCGGCAGGACTAGCGTTTCCCCATCACAGCGGAGTGCAAAAAATTGCGCTCCGCACGTCATTTTCTTTTAATCAAGATCACAAAAAAATGACATGTAATCGGATACATTCCACCTTCAGTCACATCTAAAAATCATGTCTACATTTGTTACATTCTTTATGGTGAACTTAATCAATATACTGCCTCCATTGAACTCAACGGTTACACACTTAAGCAGAGGCAGTCACCATGAAAAAGTCCCTACTCGCACTTGCTGTCATGGCAGCTAGCGCCGCACCTATCGCCAACGCGGCTGATTACTCAGACGATATCTATAAAAACGATCATAAATGGCTTCAGTTTAACGCCATGTATGCCATCAACGAGAAACCTCAGTTCGGTCCTGACACCGATAAAGATCATAATTACCTCGAGATGGAATTTGGCGGCCGTAAGGGCGTGGTTGATCTCTATGGCTATGTGGACATCTTCGACCTTGCCGAAAGCGATAGCGACAACAACAATAAAAAAGGCGCGCCTAAAGCCTTTATGAAGCTAGCACCACGCTTCTCAATTGACGGCATCACCGGGCAAGACTTGTCGTTTGGCCCTGTACAAGAAGTATACTTCTCGACTTTGTTTAACTGGGGTGGTGGCGATAGTGACACTAACAACTCGTTCTGGGGTGTCGGTGCCGATGTTGAACTGCCTTGGTTTGGTAAAGTAGGCATGAACCTTTACGGTTTGTATGACATCAACAAAAAAGACTGGAACGGTTACCAATTCTCGACCAACTGGTTTAAGCCCTTCCACTTTTTCGACAACGGTAGCTTCCTGTCATACCAAGGCTATATCGATTACCAGTTTGGTGCCGATGACACTTTCAAAGGCAACAGCCAAGCGACCCACGGCGGCGCGATGTTTAACGGCCTATATTGGCACTCAGACAACTATGCCCTCGGTTATGGCCTTAAAGCCTATAACGATGTCTACTTGATTGAAGATGGTGGCACAACGGAAAGCTCAGGTATTTCCCACTACCTAAGCGCCACCTACAAATTCTAACTGACTGCGCCGGCCTCTCGGTCGGCGCTTTTTTCCTCCCCCCAACTTGTTTCTCTGTCTTGCTCCTACCTCGTGATAAACTATGCACTTTTAACCGCTCTGAGCTTGTCATGAACATAACTTTTATCGGTGCAGGCGCAATTGGTACTTTGTGGGCAACCCAATTAGTGCAAGCCGGTCATCGCGTGCAGGTGATCACCCGTGCAGGCACAGAAGTGTGTCGGCAATTGGTACTCGACAGCCATACCGTGACGGTCCCCGCTAACCAGCCACAAGCCATTACCGATTGCGATCTATTAATGGTGTGTACCAAGGCTTACGACGTCATGCATGCCTTACAACCTCTCATCGAGCAACTTCATCCCGATACAATTATCGTCTTAATGCACAATGGGATGGGACCACATGCGCAAATCAAAACGCTAGTGAGTCCGTCGCAACCTTTATTGCTCGCCACCACCTCACACGGCGTCTTTAGCCCCTCTCAAGGGAGCTATCAGCATACCGGCCACGGAGAGACTTACATCGGCGCGGCGAATCAGGCAGGTCAGCAGTGTGCCTTTGTCGCCGAGGTGTTGGATCATGCCTTATCGCCAGTGCACTGGCACGAAGCGATTATCCATCAGCTATGGCATAAGCTGGCGGTTAATTGTGTGATCAATCCACTCACCGCGATTCATCAAGTGAATAACGGAGCATTGTTATCTGCCGACTACCAAGACACCATCCAGTTACTTTGCCAAGAACTTGCCCGTGTGATGCAAGCTGATGGACTCGCCACCCATGCCGAACAGCTAAAGACACAAGCACTGGCAGTGGCACGCGCCACCGCAAATAACTATTCATCAATGAATCGCGACTGCTATCATGGCAGAAAGACAGAGCTTGAACAGATCACAGGCTATTTACTGGCTCGAGCGGCACATCATCAGATTAAGGTGCCTACCCACCAGGCGCTATATGATGCCGTGAAGCAACGTGAGGTACAAAAAGGATAATCATGAAACCGATTAACGTCTTAGTATGCGTGGCACCCGGCAGCGAGGAAATGGAAACCGTCACCGCCATTGATGTGATGAAACGGGCTGGTTTTTGTGTCACCGTTGCCAGCGCCGACCCTGAAGGTTCACTCACTTTAACCTGTTCTCGTGGCGTACAATTAGTGTGCGATGCACCTTTGGCGAGTGTGGCCGACCAGCCGTTTGATTGCGTCATTTTACCCGGGGGTATTGACGGGGCGCAATGTTTAGGCGATAGCGCGATCGTGACAGAAATTATCAAACAACAGCAAAGTGACCATGCATGGGTCGCGGCTATCTGCGCGGCTCCCGCGCTTGTCTTGCAGCGCCACCAGCTTTACCCCACCTCTCATATCAGTTGCCACCCCAGTGTTAGCGATCAGATCCCAGAGCAATGGCGCAGTCGGCGCCGTGTGATGACTGATTATGATCACAAGTTGATCACCAGCCAAGGCCCGGGCTCTGCGCTCGAGTTTGCCATTGAGATTGTTCACGCCTTGGCAGGGAAAGCACTGGCCTGGCAGGTTGCCGAACCTATGGTCCCCCTCCCAAACTTGCAGTACGAGAAAAAATTCGCCGAATAAAAAAACAGGCAGCGAGGCTGCCTGTTTTTTTTGCTTAAATCGAGCTTATTTCGCGATTAGCCGCGATAAACTTTGACATTTTCAAAGCCCATGTCTTTTAGATACAGCGCTTGAAGGCGGCTCATCACACCACGCTCACAGTACAGCAAGTAGGTTTTGCTTTGGTCTAGGTCGCCAAAGCGGGTCGCTAATTTAAAGAAAGGAATATGAACAACGTCAGTGCCGTCGATGTTCAGTGGCTTTTCCTCTTCTTCATCACTGCTGCGAATATCAATGACAATCGCGCCTTGCTCAGCCTCGTTAACCAGTTCAACCTCGGGGGCTTTTTCCTGACTGAGTTTCTCGATATCGCGAATATCCATCACCGAGGCATTGTTAACCACTTGCTCCAGTAACGCGAAGTCAAATTTCGCTTCCTCGGCCTCAAGTTTGGCTTTCTCGGCTTTGATCGTTGGGCTTTTCGAAATCACACCACAGAATTCAGGCATGGTTTTAGCGAAGTCTTCAGTGCCGATTTTGCGGGCTGTCTGGATAATGTCTTCTTTATCCCAGTTGATCAGCGGACGCAGGATTAACGTGTCCGTCACGTTATCAATCATGCGTAAATTGGTTAGAGTTTGGCTCGACACTTGTCCTAAGGCTTCGCCGGTGACCAGAGCTTGAATACCGAAACGCTCGGCAACCATGCTTGCCGCACGCATAAACATCCGCTTGAGCACGACTCCCATCTGACCATCATCGATGTTTTCGAGGATACTGGCGACAACCGGCTCAAAGTCGATAGAAATAAATTTCACTTTCGCCGACGAGCCAAACTTGTTCCACAGGAAGTGCGATACCTGCTGCACACCCGTTTCATGGGTTTTGCCGCCTAAATTGAAGAAGCAATAATGGACCTTGCTACCGCGCTTAATATGCAAGTAACTCGACACCCCTGAGTCGAACCCTCCCGAGATCAAGCTCAGCACATCTTCTTGCGTGCCGAGAGGGAAGCCACCCAAGCCAGTATGACGGTGCTTTACCAAGTTCAGCTTATCGTGGTCCACTTCCATCATCACGGTCACGTCAGGCTTTTTCAGCTGTACGCTGGCGGTCGGAACGGCTTGGTTTAACCCACCTCCTACGTAACGTTCTACATCAATCGAGGTAAAGTCATGCTGGCCGCGGCGTTTAGCACGCACGCAAAAGGTTTTTCCTTCGATTTGATGACGAACACCCTCAAGGGTGAGTTCATAGATGTGGTGTAAATCGTTAAATAACGTTTGCTCAACCTCAAGCACCGTCTGCACGCCCGGCGTGTTGGTTAATACATCCAGGACAAGCTGACGCTCGTTTGGTTGTTTTAACGTCACCTCAATGTGATCCCTACGGTTATATACTGCCGTATTATCTGTCCGACGCTTTAAAATATTACGAATATTGCATTCGAGGATTTTAGTAAAACGCTTTCTAACAGACTCACTTTTGACGATCACCTCAGGGTGAATTTTAACGATAAACTTCATAACCGGTTCGATACAGCTGGAAACAAGGTCGCGGATTATACAATAACCACGTCCCAGCTGAAACCGGGTATTTTTGCGTCTAAATAAAAGTGAAAAACCTGACCGTAATAAACATTTTTAATCAATCCATTACGGTCAGAATCTAGCTTATGGGGTAGATGCAGCCGCATTGTCGGCCGATATTTCATCTGAAAAGCTGGGTTTTCCTTGGATCACAGCGATTTCTACACGGCGATTGGCCGCACGGTTATCGGGCGAGTTATTGGGCGCGCGAGGCTGAGTGTCTGCCAACCCTTCCACTTTCATGCGCAAATGGTTAAACCCGGGCACTTTTTCCATTTCTTGCGCTACCGATACCGCACGCTGCGCGGATAAATCCCAGTTGGAACGGTACAGCTCCGATTCCAAAGGTGTGCTGTCCGTATGGCCTGACACTTTGATTTCACCGGGCACGTCTTTTACCAATTCCGCAATTTGACGTACCATGGGGCGGAACTTGGGTTGCAAAAAGGCTGAGTTCTGCGGAAACGCGCCTTTCTCACGAATACGGATAACCAGTTGTTGACCCAAGTTTTCAACTTCAACGGCCCCTTCTTCGATTTCACGTTCTAGCGCCTGCACAATCATTTTTTGCAACTGTTCCATTTGCTGCTGACTTTGTTGCTGCTCCAGTTGAGAAGCAACCTGTGCACTGGTGCCTCCCTCCATATCCGACGCAGTGCGTTGTGAGCCTCCTGAGCGGTCCGACTCCCCTTCTTGGAAATTAAGTGTTCGTTGGGTCATGTCGATGGTTTGCTGCATGATCACTTCAATAGGAGTCGGCTCTGGTCGCCCGGGACGGAACTCTTGCGCAATCACACTGGTGCCTTTGGGAATGTCTTTGACTTCCAAAACATTTTGTACCCCGAAGGCAAACTTCATCGACCCAGCAATTTGCTTAAACTTAAGCACATCCATCTCTGAAAATGACAACAGAAGGACGAAAAATGCAACAAGCAATGACATTAAATCCGCAAACGTCCCCATCCACGGTGGTAAGCCGGGGGGCGGGCATTTACATTCCTCTTCTTCTTGTTGTGCCATCTCGATTCCTTACCGAAGACAATCATAGTGTTGATAATCAATAATTAACTCTCAACATCCACTTCGCGTTTTTTCTCATTGAGATAATTTTTCAAGAAACCATCAATCACTCTTGGATTTTGTCCATCCTGAATTGAGAGCAAGCCGTCTGTTATTAGTCGCCGATTCAGTTTTTCTTGCTCTTTCCGTAACGTCAGCTTATTCGCGATGGGGATGGCAAATACATTCGCTAGTAATGCGCCATACATAGTGGTTAACAACGCCACCGCCATTGCTGGCCCAATCGCTTTCGGGTCATCCATATTCGATAACATTGCCACGAGGCCGATCAAGGTCCCAATCATCCCCATAGCAGGGCCGATATCCGCCATTGCTTTGAAAAAGCCAATACCACTCTCGTGACGCTCGTCAGTGAGCGAAATGTCCTTATTTAATGCTGTTCGCACCACGTCCGCATCATGGCCGTCAACGAGCAAGTCGACGCCTTTTTGCATGAAGGAGTTACTCACTTCCATTTCTTCGAGGGCGAGAAACCCGCCTTTACGCGCCGCGTCAGCCATCTCAATAATCTTGGCAATCAAATCTTCCGGGTCATCTGCTTTGAACATAAAAGCCTTACCCGCAATTTTGAATGAGGAGAAGAACTGTTTCATCGGGTATTGCATAAGAACAACGAAAAGGCTGCCGCCGAATACAATCAATACCGACGGTAGATCGACATACATCCCAAAATTACCGCCCAGTAGCATCGCCATCGCAATGAAGGCCAACGCTCCAATAAGGCCCAATACCGTCGCTATATCCACGTCAGTCTCCCTTAGATTACATCGGTTCGTTATTATTTGTTTTTGTTGTCTTTGGTTGTATCGGCAACCAATCCTATAGGTTTAGCGCAAATCCGCAAATACCAACAAGCAGAATGCGTGATTTGCAAAGCAGCGTTTGGGGCACAAAAATCGCCTGATGAATTTGACCCCCTGTCAGCACTGGGTTAACGTCTGCCCCTCCCTCTCTAATTTTATTGCATCATGGCTGTGAAGAAACCAGAAAATATGACCTTTGAGGACACCCTCAAAGAGTTGGATGCGATCGTCGGTGCTTTAGAGACTGGCGACCTCGCCCTTGATACGGCAATGAAGCGCTTTGAGCGCGGTATTGCGCTTGCGCGCCAAGGACAAAAAACCTTAGCAGATGCTGAACAGCGCGTTGAGATTCTGCTTTCTCAAGATGATGACGCGCCACTGACTGAATTTTCTCACGACGACAATGACTGATTCCGTTGTACAGCTCGCGCTGCGGGAGACGCAACACCGCAGCAACCAACAGCTATCGCGTTGGCTAGACACACTCTCGCATCAAGATTTACCGCTTATTAAAGCAATGCGCCACGGCTTACTGCTCGGCGGCAAGCGCGTTCGTCCTTTCTTGACCTATGCTACCGGACAATTGTTTGGCGTGCCCATCACTGATTTGGACACGCCCGCTGTGGCGGTAGAGTGCATTCACGCGTACTCCTTGATCCACGATGATTTGCCCGCCATGGATGATGATAGCCTGCGACGAGGTCAACCGACTTGCCATATCGAGTTTGATGAAGCGACCGCTATTCTCGCCGGGGATGCCTTACAAACCTTGGCGTTTACGGTGTTATCCGAAGGGTCGCTCAATCCAAACGCTGAATCTTACCGTATCGATATGATCAGAACGCTTGCAAACGCCAGTGGCGCCAGTGGAATGTGTCTAGGTCAAGCGCTCGATCTCGCCGCCGAAGGCCAACACGTCGGGTTAGAGGCGTTAAAACAAATCCACCGTAACAAAACGGGGGCATTAATTCGAGGCGCGGTCAGACTGGGGGCTTTTGCCGCCGGCGAGAAAGGGGTGACGCATCTTGACGAGCTGGATACCTTTGCCAACGCCATTGGCCTCGCGTTCCAAGTGCAAGATGACATTTTAGATATCACAAGCGATACCCAAACATTGGGGAAACCGCAAGGATCTGACATGAGCGCGGATAAAAGTACCTACCCTGCGCTACTCGGTTTACAGGGCGCGCAAGAAAAAGCACAGCAACTTTACCAAGAAGCACTACACGCGCTGCATGCGATCCCCTACAATACCGAACAACTGGAAGTTTTTGCCCGATATATCATCGAGCGCAACAACTAGCATTACCAATAAAAGCGCCGAACCACTATGACACTGGATATATCAAAGTACCCTACACTCGCGTTGGCTGATACGCCGGAAGAGTTACGCACCATTCCGCGTGATCACCTTCCTGAACTGTGTGATGAGCTGCGTACCTACTTACTTAATACGGTTAGCCACTCAAGTGGTCATTTTGCGTCTGGACTTGGCACTGTCGAGCTGACTGTCGCACTCCATTATGTCTATAACACCCCTTTTGATCACCTTGTTTGGGATGTCGGTCACCAAGCCTACCCACATAAAATTTTGACGGGTCGGCGCGAAAAAATGCCGACGATTCGCAAAAAGGGCGGATTGCATCCCTTCCCGTGGCGCGAAGAAAGCCCCTACGATGTGTTGTCGGTAGGCCACTCCTCCACATCAATAAGCGCCGCATTGGGGATGGCCATTTGTGCCGAAAAAGAAGGGAAAAACCGCAAAGTCGTTAGTGTGATTGGAGACGGAGCCATCACCGCGGGGATGGCATTTGAGGCGATGAACCATGCTGGGGACGTGAAACCCGACATGCTGGTGATCCTCAACGACAACGAAATGTCAATTTCAGAGAATGTTGGTGCTCTCAACAATCATCTGGCGCAGCTTCTTTCCGGTAATTTGTATACCACCATCCGAGAAGGGGGCAAAAAAGTCCTGTCGGGCGCGCCACCAATTAAAGAGCTGGTCCGTCGTGCTGAAGAGCACCTCAAGGGAATGGTAGTACCGGGGACCATGTTCGAGGAACTCGGCTTTAACTATATCGGCCCTATCGATGGTCATGACGTGGAAGAGCTGGTTAAAACGCTAAAGAACATGCGTAACCTGAAAGGGCCACAGTTCTTGCACGTGATGACGAAAAAAGGCAAAGGCTACGCGCCTGCGGAAAAGGATCCGATTGGGTATCATGCCGTTCCTAAATTCGATCCAAGCGTGCATACCCTACCGAAATCAAAGCCAGCCAGCCCGACATTTTCTAATGTCTTTGGTGACTGGTTGTGTGATATGGCCGAGCAGGATGACAAACTGCTCGCCATTACCCCGGCGATGCGTGAAGGCTCTGGTATGGTGCGCTTTTCCAAGGCGCACCCTGACAAATACTTCGATGTTGCGATTGCCGAACAACATGCCGTCACCCTAGCGGCAGGTATGGCGATTGGTGAGTACAACCCTGTGGTAGCTATCTACTCCACCTTCTTACAGCGTGCGTACGATCAGCTGATCCATGATGTCGCCATTATGAACTTACCGGTGTTGTTCGCGATCGACCGCGGTGGCATCGTGGGCGCCGACGGCCAAACGCACCAAGGGGCATTTGATTTAAGCTACCTTAGATGCATCCCGAATCTAGTGGTGATGACGCCAAGCGATGAGAACGAATGCCGGCAAATGCTCTATACCGGTCATATTCATCAGGGCCCGGCCGCAGTGCGCTACCCACGCGGGGGAGGCATGGGCGTTGGTATTGAGCGCGATATGCATGCACTCCCTATCGGTAAAGGCGTGCAAAAACGCCAAGGTAAGCGCATTGCGCTACTTAACTTTGGTACTCTGTTGCCCGGCGCCCTCGCGGCAGCAGAAGCGCTTGATGCAACCGTGGTAGATATGCGCTTTGCTAAACCTCTGGATACCGATTTAGTGGCAGAAATGGCGAAAACGCATGATTGCCTTATCACTATTGAAGAAAACGCCACCGCTGGCGGGGCGGGAACCGGTGTGATTGAAAGCTTGATGACGCAAGGTATCATTAAGCCAGTATTGCAAATTGGCTTGCCCGATCGCTTTATTCCACAAGGCACTCAGCAAGAATTGCATGCTGAGCTGCAATTAGATGGTGAGGGGATCGAAGCGCAAGTGCGTACTTACCTCGATAAAATAGGCCTGTCTTTATAAGACGGGACATTTAGACTAAAAAAGCCCGCGATATTAAGCGGGCTTTTTGATCCGTTATTACGCCATCATCTTGGCGATGATGACGATTACTTGGTACCGAAGATTTTATCGCCGGCATCACCTAGGCCAGGTACGATATAGCCTTTGTCATTCAGCTTTTCATCGATAGCTGCAGTATAGAGCTCGACATCCGGATGCGCTTTTTTCAACGCTTCAATACCCTCTGGGGCAGAGACTAACACCAACACTTTGATATGTTGACAGCCTTGCTCTTTGAGCAAATCGATAGTGGCAATCATAGAACCACCCGTTGCCAGCATAGGATCGACCACCAGCGCCATACGCTCGTCGATATTGCTCGCCAACTTGTGGAAATACGGTACAGGCTCTAGCGTTTCTTCATCACGGTAAATGCCGACCACACTGATACGGGCACTTGGTACATGCTCCAACACACCGTCCATCATACCGAGCCCTGCACGCAAAATAGGCACCACGGTGACTTTTTTGCCTTTGATTTGATCAACGCTGACTGGACCGTCCCAACCTTCGATGGTCACTTTTTCTGTTTCGAAGTCTGAAGTGGCTTCGTATGTCAGTAGGCTACCCACTTCAGTGGCAAGCTCACGAAATCGCTTAGTGCTAATATCCCGCTCACGCATCAATCCAATTTTATGCTTCACTAACGGGTGCCCGACTTCCACGACCTTCATCTTAGACTCCTTACAAAAAACAAATTCTCGGTAGTATACACGAAAGGGTTTTGCTAGCGTAGATCAAAGGCTTGACATCTCGCCTATTTCCTCACCAAACAGCTGACGCAAACGTTTTCCTTTCTAATTATCTACTGATAGAATAGCGCCGACTTTTGACTTCCAACTCCGGCGAGGAATTGCAGTGAGCGGTAAACAATCATCTCTTAGCTACAAGGATGCAGGTGTCGATATTGATGCGGGTAACGCCCTAGTCGACCGTATCAAAGGCGTCGTCAAACAAACTCACCGTCCTGAAGTAATGGGCGGCTTAGGCGGGTTTGGTGCCCTGTGTCAGTTACCGACCAAGTATAAAGAACCCGTGCTGGTGTCCGGCACTGATGGGGTAGGAACCAAATTACGTTTAGCGCTTGATGCCAATAAGCACGATACGATCGGCATTGATTTGGTCGCTATGTGTGTGAACGATCTAATTGTTCAAGGGGCTGAACCACTCTTTTTCCTCGACTACTACGCGACCGGAAAATTAGACGTCGAGACAGCGGCCGATGTGGTCACAGGGATTGCTCATGGATGCCAACAAGCCGGTTGTGCCCTGATCGGTGGCGAAACCGCTGAAATGCCGGGCATGTACTCAGGGGATGATTATGATGTCGCTGGGTTTTGTGTCGGGGTCGCGGAAAAATCCGCATTAATTGATGGCAGTAAGGTCGGTGAAGGCGATGCTCTGATTGGTCTGGCTTCTAGCGGTCCTCACTCAAACGGCTACTCTCTGATCCGCAAGATCTTGGAAGTCAGCGAGGCTGATTTAACCATGCCACTCGAAGGCAAACCTTTGGTTGAGCACTTGCTGGCACCGACCCGTATCTACGTGAAGTCAGTACTCACTTTACTTGAGCAATACCCTGCTCACGCCATTTCTCATATTACCGGTGGCGGCTTCTGGGAAAACATTCCCCGCGTATTGCCTCAAGGTACAAAAGCCGTTATTGATGGAAATAGCTGGCAATGGCCAGCCATCTTTAACTGGTTGCAGGCACAAGGCAATGTCAGTGACTATGAAATGCTGCGCACCTTTAACTGTGGCGTCGGCTTAGTCATCGCGCTACCGCAAGCACATGCCGACCAAGCGATCGCACTGCTCAATGAGTCAGGGGAAACCGCTTGGCAGTTGGGCCATATTGCAACAAGTGCTGACGGCGAAGCGCAAGTGGAGTTGGTGTAATGACAAAACGCATCGTGGTGTTGATCTCGGGAAGTGGTAGTAATCTTCAGGCTTTAATCGATAAGTGCCCGCAAAACGCAAAGATTGTCGGCGTGATTGCAAACAAGCCAGATGCCTACGGCCTAACCCGCGCGGATAATGCTGGAATCGAGACTCGCGTGCTCGAAAACTCGCGCTATGACACTCGCGACGCTTACGATCATGCGTTGGCAACCGCCATTGATGCGTTGGCTCCTGACTTGGTCGTTCTCGCCGGCTTTATGCGTATACTCACCCCAGCCTTTGTCGAGCACTACCAAGGACGGATGCTGAATATTCATCCGTCGTTGCTCCCCAAATACACGGGCTTACATACCCACCAGCGCGCGATTGATGCGGGTGATACCGAGCATGGCACCTCAGTGCATTTTGTCACAGAAGAATTGGATGGTGGCCCGGTGATTTTACAAGCACGTGTCCCCATTTTTTCAGAAGACGACGCCAATACCGTTGCAGCACGGGTGCAACAACAAGAGCACCAGATTTATCCTTTGGTTGTTCGCTGGTTTGTCGAAGAGCGCTTACGCATGGAAGCTGGCCAAGCTTGGCTCGACGGCGCGCCGTTGGGCCCCGCTGGCTATGCCGCTGATGACGATGACGACCTAAAAGCCTAGTGTGATTCGCCCTGATCAAAAAAGGCGCCTGATGGCGCCTTTTCTATGCTGGCAAGACCGCAATCAGGTCGTTGTATACTGATCTTGATTGGTGCAATACACTTCACCAAAATGGAAGACGCAGTACTCCCCTTCTGCCATTTTGTGCCAGTTTTCATTATTGGTTAGCGGCTGGGTCGCGATCACAGTGACGACATCATTGGGCGTAGTCTCCTCATGAAAATCAACCGTCATTTCCTGATCGATCAAGCTCGCTTTACCAAACGGGGCCCGCCGCGTAATCCAGTGCAAGTTATTACTGCAATACGCCATCACATAGTCACCATCGCTAAACAGCATGTTGTACACTCCAAGTGCACGTAACCGATCGCAGCGCGAGGCGATAAAGTCGAACACCTCACACATGTTATCGGGTTGCTGTGGGTAGTGCTTGTATAGCTCATTAAGCAGCCAACAGAAGGCTTTTTCACTGTCGGTTTCTCCCACAGGCTTAAAGTGGCCCGTTTCTAAGCTTTCAAACCCAGATAGCTGACCATTGTGGGCAAACGTCCAATAACGTCCCCAAATTTCGCGAGTAAAAGGATGCGTGTTTTCAAGGCTGACGCCACCTCGATTAGCCTGACGAATATGACTGACTACCGCACAGCTTTTGATCGGATAACTGGTTACCAATTCAGCCACTTTAGATTGGCAGCTTGGGGCGGGATCTTTAAAGGTGCGAAACCCTTTCCCTTCGTAAAAAGTAATGCCCCAGCCATCTCGGTGCGGCCCTGTTTTTCCGCCGCGCTGAATAAGCCCAGTAAAACTAAAACAGATATCCGTCGGCACATTGGCACTCATGCCAAGCAGTTCACACATTCTTTCATCTACCTCCGAGCATTAGGCCGCCATTTCCTTTTCCACCAGCTGGATAAGAATATGGATAATCTTAATATGGACTTCTTGAATACGATCCGCATAGCCAAAATGAGGGACACGAATTTCGATATCCGCAAGACCAGCCATTTTGCCGCCGTCTTTCCCAGTCAGCATGATGGACTTCATGCCTTTCGCTTTCGCCGCATCGATCGCGTTAAGAATGTTGCCTGAGTTTCCTGAGGTAGACAGACCAAAGAGGACGTCGCCTTTCATGCCGACGGCTTCAACATAGCGTGAAAAAACAAACTCATAACCAAAGTCGTTGGAAACACAAGAAAGGTGGCTTGGATCAGAAATCGCAATCGCAGGATACCCCGGACGGTTTTCACGATAACGGCCCGTTAACTCCTCGGCAAAATGCATGGCATCACAGTGCGAGCCACCGTTCCCACACGAAAGCACCTTGCCACCCGCTTTGAAGCTATCGGCCAATAGCTTGGCAGCTTCTTCAATTTGTTGAATGTTTTTGTCGTCACTTAAAAAGGCATTCAAAACGGTAGCTGCTTCCGACAGCTCACCGCGAATAATATCTTGGTACATGGCATGTTCCCATCGTTGAAAAAGGCCAGGCTCTCACTCTGTGCACTGGGGGTGAGAGCGGATTTAAGGTCAGTGTAACCGTATCGTTTTGTGCCTGTCGACTGCCGCTTGCGTGTTGGTCTCGAGCTAGGTCACGTTTGTTCAAATGGCAACCTATCTTTCCAACTTTGGCGGAGAATGATTGATGATTTTCTCACCTTGCAAGCCACATCACACCGTACCAATTTACAAATATTTAAATTTTTGCTTACATTAAGTGGTACGACCTCTTACCTCATTTGAGGAGAGGCTAACTAAACCGAAGGAGATGACGTGATGGCGACAGGGTTATTTATCGCTGCCATGCTAATTGTGGCAGGCGTACTCGCATACCATCGTGCCAATTTGCTGGTTTCAACAGCTGTATTGGCTGCGGGACTGGTAGTAGGGACTTTACTGGGGAGTGTTGGACAGATCACTTGGCTGATCTTTGCCGTAATCGCACTGCCACTAAATATCGCGACATTCCGTCGCAACTGGATCAGTAAACCAGCGTTTAAAGCGTTTAAATCTGTGATGCCAGAAATGTCAGCCACAGAAAAAGAAGCCATCGACGCCGGTACAGTATGGTGGGAAGCAGATCTTTTCCGTGGTACGCCTGACTGGAACAAATTGCATGATATCCCAGCACCACGTTTAAGTGCCGAGGAGCAGGCGTTCCTGGATGGCCCTGTGAATGAAGTCTGCCGTATGGTTGATGACTATCAAGTCACCCACGAGCTGGCAGATTTACCACCTGAGGTATGGCAATACCTGAAGGACAACAAGTTCTTCGCCATGATCATCAAAAAACAATATGGTGGCCTCGAGTTCTCCGCTTACGCCCAGTCTTTGGTGTTACAAAAACTGTCTGGCGTGTCAGGCGTACTGTCATCTACGGTCGGGGTCCCTAACTCTCTCGGTCCGGGTGAGCTATTGCAGCACTATGGTACCGAAGAGCAAAAAGACCACTACTTACCGCGCCTTGCTGAGGGTAAAGAAATTCCATGCTTTGCCTTAACCAGCCCAGAGGCAGGCTCCGATGCGGGCTCGATCCCTGACTACGGAGTTGTCACAAAAGGGATGTGGGAAGGCAAAGAAGTGCTGGGGATGAAAATCACCTGGAACAAACGCTACATCACCCTAGCCCCTGTCGCTACCGTACTCGGTCTCGCGTTTAAACTTCGCGATCCTGACCATCTACTTGGCGATCAAGATGAGCTTGGTATTACCTGTGCACTGATCCCGACCAATTTGGAAGGTGTCGATATCGGCCGTCGTCACTTCCCTCTCAACGTTCCATTCCAAAATGGACCGACACAGGGTAATGACGTCTTCGTTCCAATGGACTTTATTATTGGCGGCCAGAAAATGGCGGGCCAAGGTTGGCGTATGCTGATGGAGTGTTTGTCGATTGGTCGCGGTATCACCCTGCCATCGAACACCACCGGCGGCTTGAAGTCAGCAGCATTGGCAACCGGTGCTTATGCGCGTATTCGTCGTCAGTTCAAATTGCCGATCGGTAAAATGGAGGGTATTGAAGAGCCTCTAGCGCGTATTGCGGGCAATGCTTACGTAATGGACGCCGCCAGTGCCCTGACCGTGACTGGGATTGACTTGGGAGAAAAACCGTCGGTGATCTCCGCCATCGTCAAATATCACTGTACGCATCGTAGTCAACAAGGTGTGATTGATGCGATGGATGTTGTGGGCGGTAAAGGTATCTGCCTTGGTCCTAAAAACTTCTTGGGACGCAACTATCAAGGCTCACCTATCGCCATAACCGTTGAAGGTGCGAACATTTTGACGCGTTCGATGATCATCTTCGGTCAGGGGGCGATCCGCTGCCATCCGTTCGTACTGGATGAAATTCGTGCCAGCGAAGACACTGATTCGCAACGTGCGTTAAATGCCTTTGATCGCGCACTGTTTGGTCACGTTGGCTTTGTGATGAGTAACCTTGCTCGCACATTGTGGCTGGGCCTGACCGATGGACGCTTCTCGAAAACACCACGTAAAGACGAAACACGCCGTTACTACCAGCAAATGAACCGCTACAGTGCGGCATTAGCGCTGCTGGCTGACGTTTCAATGGCGGTTCTCGGGGGTAATTTGAAGCGTAAAGAGCGTCTGTCTGCGCGTCTGGGTGATGTGCTTAGTCAGCTTTATCTTGCCTCTGCAACCATGAAACGTTACGCCGATGAGGGCTATCAGAAAGACGATCTGCCATTAGTTCATTGGGGTATGCAAGATGCCATGTACCAAACTGAGCACGCGCTTGATGAGTTCCTTGCCAACTTCCCAAATCGTATGATTGCAGGATTGGTACGTGCCCTCGTGTTCCCATTAGGTAAAGGTCGCCGCAAACCAAGTGATCGCTTAGACGGTAAGCTTGCGGTAATTTTGCAATCGCCAAGTGCAACACGTGATCGCATTGGCCGTGGACAATTCTTCGAGCCTGGTAATGCCATTGGGAATATCGAAAAAGCGCTTCACGACATTCTCACTGCAGAGCCGATCCACAAAAAAGTTTGTGACGGTATTGGCGAGAAACTGCCATTTATGTTCTTAGACCAAGTGGCACAGAAAGGTCTGGATGCGGGCGTGATCAGCGAACAAGAAGCACAGCTGCTCCGTGACGCCGAAGTGGGTCGACTAGAAACCATCAATGTTGATGACTTCGATCCTGCAGAGCTTCCTGCTGCATCGACCAAAGTGGGAAAGATGCATGATGCAGCTTAATGATTCGCGTTAAGCTGCCCAACCAAAAAGAGAAGGCAATTGCCTTCTCTTTTTTTATTCTTTACTTCTCTTTTTTATTCTTTATCCGGTTTATCCATGTCCAACTCATCGCCCATCTCTTCACGCGTGCCTTCATCGGGTGGCGGCGCTTCCAATTCTTGAGCCGCTTCAGCAAGCTTACGGGCTTTGCGCTTTTTCAACACAAACCAAACCGCTGCGCCGAGCAGAAGAATCAATAGATTCCCTACACCAATAATCAGTAACGATGTCGTGCGTGCCTTTTCTTTCTCTCGCTCACGGCGCCGCTCTTCCGCTGCCGCTTGCAATTCGCGCTCTCGCGCCAACCGCTCGGCTTCTGCTTGTTCAAGCGCTTCATAATCGGTCACCGCAAACGTCTGCTCAGGTAAACTAAAAACCAGCGGTCGGCCTGACAATAAATCCGTCGCATAAAGCATACTGCTCCATTTGTACTGGCCCGGCGTGGATGCATACGGGATGTCCAGTGTCATCGTCATGGATTTATCATCGTTCGATGTTTGGTAAACTGTGGTCTTCCCTTCCGTGTCGATAAATTTAGCATGCACCGATATGCTACCCGGCTCAATACTGGCTTCCTCGGCCTGAATAACTAGCTTGTGTGGCTCATCATCAATTTGGCTTTGTTTAAACGTCGCCATCAATGGCGTCGGGTACACCAGCACTTCTTGCTCTAAGGTGCGGAAAAAAATGCCATTGCCTGACGTCACACGCGCTCGGTATTTACCGGGCATCACATTCACCGGCAGTGCGACGGTGAAGATACCATCATTGGGCTTTTCATCTAACCCCGTTCCGTCGTCACTAAAATGCCCGAGTGAGCGAGGCTGAGGGCGCTGATCAAGGTTGAGCGATTCAGGATCTTCGACGTACTCGGTAAAGGTGACATTCAAATCAACGCGCTCGATGAAATCGCGCAGGATGAGAGGCTCATCGCCAAGTTTTAATCGCGCCGTGAATTTCACCGTTTCCCCCTGATATAAACGCGGAGGAAGATCATCAACCTGCATACGCAGATCGCTTAGTACTTTTACTTTGTTATCAGGGCTAACTCGGCCAATCGCTTGCCACGGACCGGGCATGGGATCAGTGATAGAAACGATGTCCATGTCCGATTCTTGGTGCCAAGAAACTTTATCCGGATGTCGCCATGCGTAGTACTTAGTGCCGTCGGGGCGCACAAGGACCACTGGGACACTGGGATCTTCTCGGTAAATCACGAACGCGGCACGCTCAATGGTAGGATCAACCCGAAAGCGGTTTTCCAGCAGACGTATTTCTTGCTCACTGGCTTGCGCCAATAATGGGATACAAAGACAGGCAGTCCACCACCGCTTTTTCATGTGCTCTCCTACTGTCGCCAAAGACAGCTACCATTTTGCTCAATAAAATCTAAACGCGCTTCGTGTGCACTTAGTTCATCGGCGGATGCGGGGATAATCTTTAGCGGTTTCTGACGTTTGACCGAACGCGGCGCCATTGGGCTCGCATTGTCCGTATCGGTTCCCGCGTTAAAAGACAGGCTGGTTTGCCCGCCCGTCATCAGTAAGTAAACGTCGGCTAAGATCTCGGCATCAAGTAATGCCCCGTGCAACGTGCGGCGAGAATTATCAATACCATAGCGCTCACATAAAATATCTAAGTTATTGCGCTTACCCGGGAAGATTTTCTTCGCCATGGCAAGGGTATCGGTAATCGAACAGATCTCGCTCGTCTTTAACGCCACTCCCAAGTTTTTAAACTCGTAGTCCATGAAGCCGACGTCAAAGGGCGCATTGTGGGCAATTAGCTCCGCCCCTTCTACAAAGGACACAAATGCCTGATGCACATCGGCGTATGTCGGTTTGTCGGCGAGAAAAGCATCCGTGATACCGTGTACTTCAATAGCTTCAGGATCAATCGCACGTGTCGGTTTAATGTAGGCATGAAAGTGCCGACCGGTTAGCTTACGATTGATAATTTCAACCGCGCCGATTTCGATAATGTTGTGTCCCTGGTAATGAGGGCCACCTTCGCGGTTCATACCTGTGGTTTCGGTATCAAGAACAACAAGGCGATCGTAATTCGCTTTCATGGCAATACTTATGTCAAACTTGGCAGATTCTAATATCCGATAGTACCAAAGATGACCAAGCAGGTAGAAATTTTCACAGACGGTTCATGCCTAGGTAACCCAGGTCCCGGTGGTTACGGTGTGGTGATGCGTTATAAACAGCACGAAAAAACCTTGAGCGCCGGTTATACCCTCACAACGAATAACCGTATGGAGCTCATGGCAGCTATCGTCGGACTGAACGCCCTTACCGCGTCATGCGAGGTCGTGCTTACCACAGACAGCCAATACGTGCGCCAAGGGATCACACAATGGATCCATAATTGGAAAAAACGTCAGTGGAAAACTGCAGATAAAAAGCCAGTGAAAAACGCTGATTTATGGCAGCAACTCGATGCTGCGGCCGCCAAGCATACAGTGACGTGGAATTGGGTAAAAGGCCACGCTGGCCACCCAGAAAACGAACGCTGTGATGAATTAGCCCGAGAGGCGGCCAATCACCCTACTCTGGTTGATGAAGGGTATCAGCCGCAATAAGCAGGTTTTTATCCACCGTTTGGCACCACCCCACCTAAAGGCGCAACGGCTTTTTTCAGTTTCCAGCGTGGTTTGATGGGCTTTAACGGATAGCTGCGTTTACGGGCGATAATAAAGTAGACGCAGCCGACAAAGGGCGTGAATTCAGCAAAGCTGCTTTCTACCCAAGCGTGTCTCGCCTTGGGCTGTTTCGTTGGCCACAAACCAAAGTGCGTTGCAGTGGTCACCTCATAATTCATCACACTTAGCCAATCGCGGATCCTCAGTGGAGAAAACATACGTCCACTCCATGGCAGTCGCTGTCCGCGTCCCCGCAATACGCGCTTGATTCCCATCACGCTGGTCGGGTTGACGCCGGATAAAATAAGATATCCATCGTCAATCATCACGCGATCCACCTCACGCAGCAGCCGGTGAGGATCATCGCTATAGTCGAGCTGATGAGCCAGCAAGCACGCATCAAACGATTTTTCGATGAAAGGAAGCGCATAATGGTCTGCGGTTAAGTTGCGCATTGGATTACGTTTATCCACACAGACTTGGTGTTGAATGTTACACTGTTGGCTGACCAGTTCGCAGCTTAGCCCGCCGAGCTTCAATAAATGGTAGCCAAACAGGTTAGGCAAACATTCATCTAAACGCGTTTGTAACTGCGCTCGTGTCCAATCCCCATACGCAACTTGGTCCCACGTATAGGGGTAATCATAGTGATAATCGATGCGCGCTGGTTTCATGGTCAAGGCTCATTCTATTGCTGGAGAACCCAATGCTCAGTGTCAAAAGCATACCTGCATTTAACGATAATTACATATGGCTCATTATTAGTGAAGATAACCGTTGTGCGGTGGTCGATCCGGGTGAAGCACATCAAGTTATCGACTACATTCAGGCACATGAGTTGACCTTATCCTGCATTTTAATCACACACCATCACTGGGATCACACCAATGGCATTGAAGATTTAGTACGCTTTGCGCCAAGTGCTGCTGTGATCGGTCCCGATGTAAAGCCTATCCCTCGACTTACGATGGCAGTGAAAGACGGTGACCAGATTGATGTGTTTGATCACCGTTTTCTGGTGGTGGGCGTAGAAGGCCATACCGAGGATCATATCGCATTTGTCGGCGATGGTAAGCTATTCTGCGGCGATGCGCTATTTTCAGCAGGGTGCGGCCGCTTACTCGGTGGCACCGCAGAACAAGCCGTTAACTCATTGAAAAAGCTTGCATCCTTACCCATCGAAACTCAGGTTTTTTGTGCACATGAATACACGGCGGCCAACGTCGCTTTCGCATTAACCGTTGAACCGGAAAATGATGCGCTACATTTGTATAGAGAAGAAGTAAATAGGTTGCGTGCGCAGCAAAAACAGACTCTACCGAGTACCATTGAGCGCGAACGGCGCATAAACCCATTTTTACGAACGAGCGAACCGACTGTGATTCAAGCGGTGAGTGGCCGAGCCACTGATGACAGTGAGCTAGAAGTATTCAGGGCTCTGCGGCAGTGGAAGGACGAATTTTGAGCTGAGTCTCTTGTCATCAATATAACCAGCCCCTATTATCATCGGCTATTTTGGACGAAGGTTTTATGCAATGAAGTACCGTTTTGTTATCTTGAGCACCCTGTTGCTGAGCGGCTGTCAGCTGACAGGTGATGCTCAGAATACGGATATCGCAACAAAAAAGACCCCAGTCGCGGCTACTCCGGTTAAAGCAACACCGACCGTTTCCGCGACCAAGAAACAACCGACCCCAGCGACACCAACGGTACTTTCACCGCAAATGCAGGAGGATGTGTGGCAACGAATCAGCATGCAGCTGTCACTGCCCGTCCCTAATAACAGCGCTATCCGCCAGTACCGCAATTGGTACCTAAAATATCCAAACCACATTGCCACCGTCGCGGAACGTGCCACTCCTTTCTTGCACTTAATTGTTGAGAAAGTAGAAGCGCGCAATATGCCGCTTGAGATCGCATTGCTACCTATCGTCGAAAGCTCGTTTGATCAATTTGCTTACTCTCACGGTCGTGCCGCTGGCTTATGGCAGTTTGTACCAGCAACCGGTGAACGCTTCGGGCTGGAGCAAAATTGGTGGTATGACGGTCGTCGTGATGTGGCAAAAGCCACCGATGCCGCCTTGGACTACTTGGAATACCTTAACGGTATGTTTGACGGCAATTGGCTTCACGCTATTGCCGCCTACAATTCCGGTGAAGGCCGCGTTGCACGTGCGATTCGTAACAATGAGAAACGGGGCAAGCCAACCGACTTTTGGCACCTCGATTTACCCAAAGAAACCAGTAGCTACGTCCCCAAGCTGATTGCACTGGGCGACGTCATTCGTCATAAAGATAAATATGGCCTTGAGGTTCCCGCCATCGCGAACAAACCTGCACTGGCATTGGTTGAACCCAATATCCAAATGGACCTAGCACTGGCAGCCAACTATGCTGGCCTGAGCGTGTCAGAGTTACAAAGCCTTAATCCGGCTTACAACCACTGGGCAACCGCGCCTGCCGGCCCGACCCACTTGTTACTTCCCATCGATAAAGTCGATCGTTTCAACACCGAACTGGCGAAAAATAACAACCAAGGGCTACGTGTGGAGCGTTATTACGTCCAATCGGGCGATAGCCTGAGTGAAATTGCCGCCCACTACAACACGACGGTCAAGGTACTGCAGCGCGCTAACCAACTGAGTACCACACGTATCCGTGTCGGTCAGCCTCTGATGATCCCAGTCTCATTGAAAGACGAATCTCAGTACACCTTAAGCGCCCCACAGCGCCTTGCCGCATTGCAAGCCGCTGAGCGCGACGGTTACAAACGGACTCATACCGTGCGTAAAGGGGATAGTTTCTGGACAATTGCTCGCCGTTATGACGTTGACTACCGACAACTGGCAAAATGGAATGGCATGAGCCCCCGAGATACCTTGAGTATTGGGCAAAAGCTGGTCGTTTGGGATAAAAACGATAACGCAAAACGTGTTCGTACCATCACTTATCAGATTCGCCAAGGCGACTCCCTAAGCAGCATTGCGCAGCGCTACAATGTGTCCGTGTCTGATCTGGTTAAGTGGAATCAGCTACGCAAGAACGCCTATATTCAGCCGGGCCAGCGCCTCACCCTACATATTGATATCTCGCGGAGTAGCGGCTCATGATGGTAGCGTCCTCCAATCCTTTGTTCGCCTTGCGTGATATCGTAATCCGGCCGAGTGCCTGCTTTGCCGCATTGAGCCAGCGTCCTGCATGGGCGTGGTTGGCGTACTTATTACTGTGCTTTAGCTCAATGGCGTTTTGGAACGCCTACTTCGACCACACTGATCTGGCTACCCTTCAGCGAGTGTTAATTCAAACACTCTCTATGTCCGAAGGCGGTGCCCAGCAATGGTTGGAACGTGAGACCCTATTGGCGTCAGAGGTGCTAGGAGACTGGTTTGGACGCGCGGCGGTCATCTTCGCGCTGGCACTTTGGTTCCGTCTTGCCACTAAACAAGAAGCACCAACTTTTGGCTACCGACATTGGCTTGCGGCAACCAGCTTTATCCTACTGCCCGCCATCGTGGGTGATCTGGCCAGCTATACCAATATGATGTTGTCACCGAGTTTCATTCTACCTGCCCACGCAGATCTCAACAGCCTGAACGGACTGTTAAAACTGCCGTTGACGTCAGAGTGGAGTGCTTGGGCGGCGAGTCTACCCATTCTTCTTCCTTGGTATTGGGTGCTCAGTATTACCGTCTTGGCCCTCTGGACGCCGCTTGAACAAGGTAAAGCGATTGTGGTTGCCACCCTGCCTTGGTTTGCCGTCTTTGGAGGATGGGCCCTGATGATTGCCGTTAGCTAATCACCCTCAACTGCGCCTCCATCGGAGTATGATCGGAGGCGCCGTTATCCAACGCTTTTGCGCCTTCCACCACTAACCCTCGATAAAAAACATGATCCAACGGCAAGCCAAATTTCGTGATCCGCTCATCCGGGCTAAACGCCATTTCCTGAAGCGATAATCTAGAGACCATTGCCCTTACCGCCTCTAAACGACGCTGAGACCAAGTATTGAAGTCCCCAGCGAGAATAATCGGCCCTTCAACCTGCGTGAGCACTTTTTCTAACGCCGCCAGCTGTTTCTTATACGCTGACATGGCGTACGTAAAGTTAATGCTATGAATATTGACCACTGCCAGTCGCTGACCATTAGACAGTTGATATTCGCTGTACAACGCACTTTTCGGCAGCCTTAGATAAGGTTCAACGGCGGTATATGCACAGCTATGCATCGGATTAACCTGAGACAAATTCATCACCCCAGCCACAGCATCTTGCATAGCAAACGCATAAGCCTGATCGTAGTGAAGTGACGCTTGATTTATCCAGCGAGCAAGCTGAGGACCAAAACTGGCTTCTTGCAATAACATTAACCGGTGAGGGTCACGGTATTGACTCAGCGCCGTCTCCCAATGAGGACGTTGCTGTTTATAAATATTCCACACCAGTAATGAAAAATGCCCGTCTTCATCCAATGGAGAAGCATGAATATAATCAACACATTGCCGGTGAATACCTGAGACGGTATGCAACTGGGTACTATCTGGCACGGTAAAATAGCCATTTACACCCACCACAGCGGCCGGCACTAGAATCGCTGTGCCCCACGCCATCGCTTTACCAATTCGCCGTTTCATCACGTCTACCACTTTTGATTACTCAGCCACTGTGAGTATAACCTGCCATCAGTTCGGGCGCCGATTTTGCGCGTCTTGCGGTTAAAATACAAGCAAAGATCTCACTTTATGACTTGCCGATAATCGAGCCCCAGAGATAGGATGTGAGAGCAATAATAACAATATACATTCAAGGAGCGACGCCACATGCTCAATAACCTATTTGTGTATGGCACCCTGTGTCCGGGGGAACGGAATCATTATTTACTTGCCGATGTGCAAGGAGACTGGTATCCCGCTACATTGCAAGCAGTACGCACGGATCGTGGATGGGGATCGGCAAAAGGCTATCCAGGGATTGAACTCAGTGACAATCCCGACGATATCGTGCACGGTTGGTTGTTAAAAGCAAAAGACCTCACGGCGACCATCCCCCAATTAGATGAATTCGAAGGGGCAGGCTATCAACGCGTTATTGTAGAAATTCGTTATCAACCAAATATGGATATGGTACAGACCACGACCGCCTTCACTTATGAGCTCTGCTTTAGCCATCAGCCGGAAGAAGCAGGCCCAAGCCAGTTTGTCGCCAAAAACTATTAGCGCTGTCAGACAGTCAAAAGCACCGACAAGCGTCAGTGCTTTTTGAGTAGCAGAGATAGATGGGGTCGACCGGTAATATTGAGATCAAAAAAAAGCACCGACAAATGTCGATGCTTTTTAGATGGCAGGGGTGGAGGGATTCTACCGGGCTGGCGTTCCATCGGACTGGCGCCCCAGCCCCCAACACGCGGGTTTGGAATGAAAAATTTCGCTACATTAAAGACATAACCTAACAACAAACCTGACTGTGTTGGCATGAATCATATGGAAATGTTGCAAGCTAATCGCAATTCTAAAATTAACCACCATTCTTCGATGGCTCTACCTGCTCTACCTGCTCTACCTGCTCTACCTGCTCTACCTGCTCTACCTGCTCTACCTGCTCTACCTGCTCTACCTGCTCTACCTGCTCTACCTGCTCTCCAGTATGCGCAGCGTGATTCATAAGCCTAGGTATATTCCAAGCAAAGATAGACAAGATAATTGAAGCACCAAAAACTAGCAGCATTGCCTTTCTATACAAACATTTATAAGGCTTTGTTCGAGAATCGATAAGATACTTCACTTCCTTATGTGAAATATGATTTCTTGTTGTATCTTTCCAATGTTCTAAATCACCCAAGGAGAGACTTAAAGTCTGTCTCTCAAAATAAATTCTGATCACCGGACTAAATAATAGATACACGGAGAGTATTTTGAAAAGCCAATGTATATTTTCAGAGTCCAGTAGATCCTCTTTCCCGATCAGTCGAGAAAACAGCATTATTGCTAAAAAGAAAATTGCAGATAAAACATCTTTAAATAGTCCCGAAACTAAATCATTTGTAGACTTAGAATAACCGTCGGTAGCAGACTTTATATCTTTTTGGAAATCAGATATTTCCTTAGCATGAGCTTCCTTTCTATCCTTTATTACAAACTCGTACTTATCTTTAGCTTGCTCCAGAGCTTTAGTTAACTGACTGTATATACTGGGTATAAAACAACAATCATCCGCAAGATCTAGACTAATTCTATCCATCACTAAAAGTAGCCGAACTTGGGTTCTTTCCTCGTAAATCCAAGAAACAACAGATTCCAACAAACCTAGTTGGGTAGTATCGCAAACATGATTATCTGCTACCAATTTCAAACTCAATCGTTTAATACCAGATACAACAATGCTATTTGAACCTAAAAACTCTTTGGATAAAGAAACTGCAAGCAATTGTTCATACGCGTTGTAAAAAGGCTGAGTCAAAGGACATACGTCAAGATCCCTAGGTAATCGATAATTTAAAGGTTCACATACTGTTTCAGCCTGACCCACAAAGTGGGTCTGAGCTTTTACATCGTCACTAGAAGGAATGTTTATACCACTAGCTCCATTAAAAATTGGAGAACTTTGCTTACTCAAGGAGATGATAGATAAACGCTCACCTTTAACATCAAAATCACCAAAACCAAGCCAAATGACTATTGGACTTGAAGAGTTTAAGCAGCAATTTCGGTCGAAAATGCGGGAAATATTTCTTTGTAGCCAAGTTGAGTAGGCATCTTCTGAAAAAAATAGGTACTGGTTGACCCCTTCCTGAATATCTACTGATATTTCACTATTTAATACATCACCTTTATTTACGACAGCTTTGCAGCTAGCGTTATCAGGAATCTTTTCAAAGACACGCCAGCCATCTTGAAGCTCCCCTTCCCAACGCAGCTTTAAGAAACTAAACCTACTTTTATCTTCGTCATAAATGTCACGAATTTGAGGCGGACAAAAGTTGAACTCGATACGATCATCGAGCTCTAACATATTTGAATGTATTTGCAGTAGTTTTAGCGTCTCTAACATCATTAGGTCATTTCAAACTGAGTGGTTCGAATGGTAATCACCTTCTCACCGTTTTCTTCTTCGATCTTAATGTTATTATCTGCCAATTCACCTTTAAAGAAAATGGCTACATTCTCACCAGTAACTAACTTACTCTTGCGATTTTCAGACGGTATGGAGTTTGGACGACACTCGAAAACCTGTCCAGATATTTCACTAGTAGTAAGCATATCAATAAGAGAATCCTTACACTCCGTCTGCTGTTGTAGATATATGGCTTTTTGTTGTTGCTGCTCTTCTGTCAGTTCATCCTCTTTTAGCTCTGGCGGGATAAATGAACCAAGAACATGTTCTACGTAACTGTCCGTATCAAATTGGTCGTGAGAGTCAAAGAAAGAAACAGAACGTGCTTTTATATCTGTATGCTTAACATGCGGTGGCAACAAACCCGCAACTTCTTTTGACCAATCAGAAGTCTTTGCAACAGTCTTCTTAGTTAACGACGATGGGTTATCTCTCACAATCACTTGCAAGAAGTTTCGAAAGTAGTCAGAGATAGCCTCATTGGTATCTTTAACTTTATCAGTTTTTCCTCGCTGCAATGCGATTACGTCCCAAGCAAATTCAGTTCCTGGATCTAGAATCGCCCACTTTTGCAATGCTCTCGGGGTATCAGCCAAAGAGTCAATAATTCGGGTTAAAGATACGATATGTCGACCATTAACTTCATTTCTCTGCTGTTGATATACTGTCGTGAAGTCAATTTTCAGGAAAGAAAGCAACTTATGTCGCTTATCACCAACCAGAACAGATACTACTGCAACAATAAAGATTCCATCACTCATAGTGCGGTTGTGAGCACTAAAAAAACGTTGAGTTAAAAGTCGTGATGTCGGGACGAGAGTAGTGAGATCTCCTAGGATATCTAGGCAGTTAATTCGACAAGTATTATCTTCAGGGTTAGAAAACAAAAACTGTGTTCCTTCACACGCTCGACGTATTTGTCGCTCAAAAAACTCCTTCTGCTCCTGCTCTAAAGTCACTTCATCATTGAATGAAGGCTCTTCTAAATCATGACGAATAACATGATAAATAAAATTCTCGATTTGGAGTGATTCAATTACGGTAGAGTTTAAAACTGCCATCTTGCTTCCAGATCTATACGTTACTGTTCTCTACAAATATTATTACAAGATCATACAGTTTCATACTAGATAGTTCAGGTGAGCCATAAAAATCATAGAACTATTAAGCAGGTCACCCTCCGTACTTCTATCATCCAAAATTTCAAACCCTGATAGTAGCAATCGTAGAGTGCGTGATTACTCCAGCAAGATTACTACTCTACTATTTTCGGACAATCCACCATCACACGGCAGGTAAATAATAGCAATCGTTCCACTACATTGCTACCACTGGTTCTGAAATAGAAAACCAGATCCCTTTCGGAACCTGGCTTTGATAGTGATTTTGATGCTACGGTACTACTCTAGCATCAATACTGCTTCATGGCGTTGTTGATCAAATCATTCACCTAACGTACTGAACTCGATTGGATTACTCCCATCAATCAACTCGGTAACTAACAGGCATACCGAGTCTTATGACTTTGTTTATTGCTTTCACGTTGGCCAATGCTTCGCCAACTTGGGCATCGTAATCTCGTAGTGTCAGCTGAGGGCTGATTAACGTTTTGTATCGGGACATGCCTGTTTCTGACAGAGAGCGTTGGTGATAACCTTCTTCTCGTTTCCAGTTTGCCAAGTTACCCGACTTTAAGGCGCATGACGGCTGCATTGCGAGGATGATCATTCTCC